>NZ_VBWP01000001.1:300000-472682 GCF_005771635.1 Culicoidibacter larvae
ACGAATAAAAACCAACTATATATTTTCAAGCGATATCAGTAGGGCATTGAGAACCAATATGCCGGAAAAGTACATTAAGGCACTAGAAAATGAGAAGTTCTCTGATGTTTGCAGTATACCAGCTTGATGAAAGGTGATTAATATGGAGAGGATTTACGATTATTTGTTGCCAGTTGGTGGCGCAGTGGTGCTCATTCTCATGATTATTTGGTTTTTGATCTATATCGATACTTATCGCACAGCTATCGAGTACATTAAAATGACACATAAAACCAACCGTAAGCATTGACGATAACATAATGACGTGTTACAATGTAATACAAGAGGTGGTTGTTATGGCACACTTATCATTAAGAGTGAGTGAACAAGAAAAAAAATTCATAAGCGAATATGCGAAAATGCATGGTTTAGATATGTCAGAAGTATTGAAAGAGGCATTTTTTGAAAAAGTTGAGGATGAACTCGACTTAAAAGCCATTGCAGCTTATGAACAAAATAAAGATGGTGAAGAGCACAGCAGTTTCGATGATGTTGCGGTTGCGTTAGGACTTGAAGATGTTTTATAAGGTTGAGTTTACTAAAACGGCCATTAAGGAGCTCAAGAAGCTGGATAAACCGCAACAAGCATTGCTGATGGCCTGGATAAAGAAAAACCTGCAAAACTGTGAAAATCCACGAATAAGCGGCAAAGCATTAAAAGGGAATAAGTCGGCTTACTGGAGATATCGTATCGGTAGTTATCGAATTATTACTGAGCTTGTTGATGAGCGCTTATTGATCATTATCATTAATATTGGCCATCGAAAAGACATCTATAAATAATTGATGAGGAATTATGGAAAAGAGCGGATACTATGGAGAAGAAATTACGGAACTGGACAAATGCGATGAGTATAGTTGGTATTACAATATCGATACTATCAATCTTTATGTCGAATATACCAGGCTTTACAATGAGATTTATTCAAATTTCGCTTGCTGCAAGTGGCGTAACGCTGGCAGTAATCAGTGTTTTACTAAAACTATTTGTTATTAACAATTTTAAGACATCGATTGAACAAAGTATTAAATGAGAGGAGTGAACAACGATGCAAAAAATTAAGGATATGAGTTTACAATCAAAAATAATTATTGGAGTAGTTGCAACAGTGATTATCGCAATAGTTGCAGCCGGTGGAGTATACGGATATAATCTTTATTCTGTGTATGAAGCACAACAAGAGTTGAATGCACAATATAAATCACAAGTACAAATTCTCCAAGATAAACAAGATGAATTTTCGACACTTATTGCTGACAATACAAAAACCGTCAACGATTTGGAGTACCTAAATGCTGATGAAAAACAACAAGTTATTGATACACTACAAGTTGACACTCCAGTCATTGTTATTATAAGTACGGTTGATACAAATAATTACACTGATGCTGATATTGCTGAAGTGGCAGCGCAAGTTGATACCGTTCAAAAGCAGCTGGATACTTTTAAAGGTGAGCAATCACCATTTGAAGTAAAACTGGCAGAAACTCAAAAAACAGCATTAACTAATATTGTTAACAGCAAAACTGGTGAACTCCAAAACCAATATAGCGTAGATCACCAAAAACATGTAGCCGAGCAAAAGAAAATCGTCACTGATTTGATTGCAGTTGGGAAATATGATGAAGCATGGGCCAATATGAGCATTGTCAGCGAAGCGTATGCGAATGCTGACCAATGGACAAGAAACAATATGCCAGCAGCTCCAACTGGTGGAACCGGAACGTATAACGGCGGAACTGGGACAGGAACTGGTGGAGCCGGTAGTGGAGGTGGCACCCAAGGTGGTGGCACATCTGGTGGAACAGATGGCGGAGGAAGCAATACGGAATGCCGGCCGGTTGCTGGTGGAGAAACATGTGGTGGAACTGGAAAACCAGATTGGTGGCCAAAACCATAATTTATACTATAAAAAAGCAGTCATAAGTGACTGCTTTTTATTTTGAATAAAGTGAGGAATAATTATGAGACAAATGAATAAAGCTCCACCATAGGGGAGCAGAAGCAGCGTCAACGGCGTTGCTTTTTTTGTTATACAAAAATGGCCATGTGCCAAGAGAAGAGGAAACAAAATGTTTAAACAGGTAAAACAGGCTATTGAAAAGGCCTTTAGCTGCATAGTAGCAGCAATCTGCTGGGTATTTACATTATTGGTGGAAACACCACTCGGAAATGGAATGAAAAAACTATTAAAAAAACTTTTTCAGCAAACTACTAAATATATGCGACTTTTATGGTTCAGCGTTATCCGGATCCTGAAATGTATCTGGGATACGCGAGGAATGCGCCAGGTGCGCCTGAAGGGACTGTTGTTCGATCGGCGAATGACTAAACATTATATGAGATATGTAGCACCGGTTGTTCAAAAATTAAGTCGCCCAGCTAAAAAGATTATTGCGAGAGCGGCGCTTTTTGCAGCATTTATTGGTGTGTTTAGTATAAGTGCGCCGCAACATGCATTTGCCACAAGTGATTATGGGTTTCATGTTGAAGCAGCACCAGATTTCTTTAAAACATGGACTGATAGCAACAATGATGGCGATCTAGATCAGAGTGTCACTACTAGTGATGATGGAATTACAACAATTAATGATTCACGGACGGGTAATGAGATTAATATGACAACAAATGAGAATTTAAAAGAGATTATTGAGAATAGCCCTGAAATTGATGAAGAACCTACAGTTGATGAGAATGGATTAACTATGTATGCAGTCGCAAAAACTGAATCTGGTTTAGTGATTAGATCAAGTTTGCCTCAAGATTCTTTAGTAAGATACCTAAATGGTAAACCTGTTCGTATGCTACGTGGGAGTGGAAACAGCTCGGGAATGCTAAATTGGAATGGGTATGCGACTCCGTTTATTACCATCGATAATATTGGCCCGGTGTTCTGCATCGAGCCCTATGAAGCTTTCCCGAATGGGGATTGGTATAATAATGGAACAATAGTACATGATGATGGGTTGATTGCAATTCTTATTTGGGGATTTCCATCCAATTATGGTGGACAACATGGATTGAGTGATGAAGAGGCCTATGTAAGAACTTTTGTTGCGATAAACGCTTACTTAGGGAACTATAATCGTTCAACTGTTGAATCATACGGTGACTCATATATTAATATGTTGCTTCAAAAAGCGGATAGTAAAGATATTCCGGTTACTAGATTTGAAGTTAAGCAACCAGCAAGTTTGGAAGCAAAATATAATCCAGTAACTAACCGATTAGAAACTGATTTATATACAACAAATGGAAGTCCGGGTAATTCGTATAAATTACCGAGCTTACCCGCAGGTGTGTACGCGGTGAATGAAGCTGGCAGCAAAATTACTGGTTCGGTCGCAATCGGAACAAAATTTCGCTTAGTTAGCGATGATTTAACCTTGGATACTCAAGTATCAACTCCAGTACAGTCAAGTGTCCGTCCACATGCAGCAATTGTTTATGAGGCATCCGGAGTTCAAAAGCTAACCTCAGGATGGTTGCTAGATCCACTTCCACCGGTAAGCATCAAAGCAACATTTGCTCCAGCTTATATTGCGGTAGGAGGTCATAAAACGACTGAGGATGATGAATTTAAAGTAATACCAGGCGCAACTTATGGCCTATACCAAGCAGACGGCCGAGAACTTGATGTAGTTGTTACTGATGAAAACGGTGATTTTGTAACTGGAAAAGTAGCAGCATCACTTTACGGTAGTGGCGCATACTTGCGTGAAATCAAAACGGCCGATGACGCAACCTACGTATTGGATTATCAAAAGTTTGTTTTACCGGACTTAGCTGATCCTGCCGTTGCAGCACAAATTATTGATGGTGTATACTATGTCAATGATAATCAAAACATTATCAATGAATATAATGAAATTGACGACTTAACGATTGCTAAAGTTGATAGTGTGACTGGCGAGCCGCTGGCGGATGCTCAGTTTGAAGTAAAACGTGTCAGTGGTGAGGCGTGTCCCGAAGTTACGCAAACTACTGATAACAATAGTTCAGATAATAATGTTGCAGCATCAGTTGATTGCCAGTTTACCCGCGTGTACACAACTGGAACTGATGGATATGCAGTTATTCCTGAGACTGATTTTTCGCTATATAAATATGGCGGATATGAAGTCCGTGAGTTAGTAGCACCGGGTGGATATACTCGGAGTGATGAAGTTGTGACATTTAATATTGATTCTGATCAGAAAATCATTCATATTACATTTGAGAATGATAAAATTGATGAACTCGCTGTAACAGGAGAGGGCAACTTTGAAGCACTCGTTGGTGGTTTAGCCTTAATTGCGCTTACCGGTGGAGTAATTCTGATTAGTAGAAGCAAAAAAGGCCGTAAAGGAGCTGCAACACTTGCGATTGCCTTATTAATCGGTGCTGGAGTATTTGCGACAAGTGGAACACAAGTATTTGCGGCAACTACTGAAAATAATGAGGTTGAAGGGACACAAATGGATGAATACAACAAGACATCTAAAGAAGTTTTACAAGTATTCATGCTACGAGCAAGTGACGATGATAATTTTATTAATCCACTGGATCCATCGGTAACTGTGCCGACAGATCCAATCCCAGAAGTTGCGCCACCTCCGGTTGAGGAGAACATTGTTGCTGAAGGGAATAAGGATGGCAGTGATGCGTCAACAACTACTGGTGGTGGAAGTGCATCAACAGGTACAAGTTCAGAAGATGATACACTCTCTTGGTATGATGGTCCATTAACTAATACAGGACAAAATTTAATGCTAGGAGTGTTCATTGGAACCATGCTTGTCATTATTGCAGGAATTGCTGCTTTCTTTGCTGTACGCAAACGAAAAGCGCTTAAAACGGAGGAATAATTGATAAGAGTAAGTCAGCACAATATCTGTGCTGACTTTTCTTATATATGAGGTGAATTGTAATGAAATTAAAAAGACAAAAGGAAGTGCCACTAACTGAATCTAAGCCGAAGAAAAGTGGATTTAACTTCAAAAAACTTGGCCGGCGCATTGCGCTTACGCTTGTACTGATTGCGCTACTTTTCTCAGTATATGGCAATTTGCGAATTAATAGTGCTATTAGTTCTATGCAAGAGGCAGGCGAGGCCCAAGTAACAACGATTGATGCCGGAAGTGAAGTAGTTGGCCGGAACGTGCTACTATCAATGATGAATGTAGACCCAAATAATTCTGATATGGTGAAGACCAGACAAAAATTCTTAACTGGTGTTATTGCGCCGTCATATTTAGAAGCCTATTTACCGCTGCCGAAGAGCGTGCAACAAGTCACAGAAATATCAGCAATTAAGACAGATATCTTTGCTGATACGGTTTACCGTGTGACCTACAACGTCAGTTATGATGTGAATGAAGAACATTTCTCGACGTACATGGCATTGTTGATCCAAGCTGAGAATTTTAATTATAAAGTAGTTTCAGATCCGCAAGTGATTGGACAGGGTGAAATGGGAACGTTATATGAACAAACATTCACCGATACTATAAACAGTGATTTAAAAGAAACTGTTAAAAAACATTTAACGGTCTTTTTTGAAGCATACTTCGGACATGATACTAGTGCGCTTGATGTCTTGTCTACTGGAATTAAACCAGCGTATGGAAATTATACCTTCCGTTCACTTGGTAGTATTCAAGTTGATGAGAAGGCGGAAAAAATAAAAGTCATTGTGTATGCCGAGGAGCAGTCAAGTGGTCAGCAGCTGCGAATGACGTATATTTTAGAGTATAAAACACAGGAATCAGGAATACTGATTACCAAAATAGATTAAGGAGGCATATTAATATGCAAATGTTTGATAATTTAATAAATAATGTTCGGTACGTACTATCTGGGCTTATTGGACTTTATGTGGCGTGGCACGCATTTCGCGATTACCGGAAGAAAGATTATGTCGGATTTGTAATTGGTGTGGCAATAGGTGTATTCATATTATTGCTGCTTATGTGGCCAGAAATTTTAAACCTCTTTTCGGAATTCGGGAAGGCGTTATTCCAATGAGGATTGTACGTGTATATGATTCGGTATGGAAAGTTAAAATTATGGTTTATGCAATCGGAAACTTTACGCTTGATCGGCCAATCCCACTTTTAGGCCTATTGATGTTTGTAGGAGCGTTAATTATTGAAAGTTTATTGTTTTACCAACTGGGTCTCTTGGGTCAAATGGTAAGCCAACCATTATTACTGCTTATCTACATATTGATACCAATTGGGGCATATATCTATTTGCCGAATGCTAACATTGATGGGAAGCACATATTCTTTTTCTTAAAAGATTATATTCGCTTTATTGTGCGGCCAAAAGTGACTGATGCGAATAAACGAATCGTCAATGGGCCGGTTCACATGGATAATGCTGCCGAAACAATCATTTGGAAGGAGGAGTAACTTATGGAGTTTCCAATTAAGGAACTAAGAAACAATATTTTAGTTAATAGCGAGGGCGACGTATGGTGTTATTATCGCATTGCGCCTCAAGATTATGAGTATTTAAGTGGAAATGAAAAGTTAGGGTTTCAACGAAAACTTGAAACCCTTTTATATGGCTCGTATCAGGCATACCATTTATTGCGAATTACCAACACCAAAGACTTGGATACATTTAAACCGCCAATGAATAATAAGAAACTTTTGCCGGTAGCCGAGTTTGTCTGGGCCAAGATGAAGGAGTTTGCACGGAGTTTTTATCAAGATGGCGTTTTAGAAGAGGGATTTTATATTGGAATTCAGATTACACCTGTAGAATCTACAATAAGTGCCATTAAAGATATTATAAAAGGAGCTGGTAGTTTATTTACAAAAGCGATTCCGGAAATTGATCAAGCGGTGCTGTCAATGGAACGCGAAGTATATAGCTTTCTGAGTAAAATCTATAAACCAGAAAGACTAAAACAACGTGAAATTGGTTACTTGACCAAACGTAATTACTGGAAAGGAATCCGGCCGGATTTTGATGTTGAACGTGAAGCGAGTACGTTTTGGTGCAGTGGGCAGGTCAGCCTAGAAAGTCGGTATTTGCGGGTAGCTCAAGATGAAAAAGAAGTGATTCATGCATATTTTGTTGTTTCATCCATGGAGTTTGAAAATAACGGCATGAATTTTGATTATATCTACGCTACACAGGATTTAAGTGTACCAGTCGATTTATCAATACATATTGATACTTTAACTAATGAGGTGGCGCAAAAAGAAGCACTAGAGAAACGTCGAAATCTAGAAGGCCAAGCGATGCACCAGGCAGAAGCTGAAGCCTACGTTAATCCAGATTTATCTAAACGGATCAATCAGATGATTGATGTTGAAGATGAGTTTAAAAATAGTAAAGAAAAACCGATGTTAAAAGCAAGTATCGTATATGGTGTTGTTGCTGACACAATTGAAGAGATTCAAATTATTGAAAAAGAACTCAAGGAACGTTTGCGCGGGTACCGAATTATTCTCACTCGGCCAATTGCAGATCAAGCAGACTTGATGGCATCATTCATTCCGGGAGCAGCGCCTTACATTGCGCCAGATTATATTCGTATGATGGAACCGGAAGCGATTAGTAGTGGTGTCTTTGGCGCGACTGATTCAATTGGGTCACACATGGGGTTCTTGCTTGGCGTTGCTGGAAGTCAGGGGCGTTTTGTTTTCTTTGATCCAAGTCAGGGACCTAAAGCTGATCCGGATAATCCAACGGCAACAAGCAGTCCTTCCGTATCAATTACTGGTATTCCTGGAAGTGGTAAAAGTGTGACTGCTAACTTGATAGGTATATGGTCTGCTATCTTCTTTGGTAAATCAATCTTTACCGATCCGAAGTTTGATCGCCGGGCGTGGGCCGAAGAGCTTGGACTCTTTCTACCTCCAGACTTACGTGAACTCTTTATGAGTGAAGTCTATATTCGTGAGCTTGGAAAGGGTGGAGATGATGCCGGTATTCTAGATCCATTTATAACTCAAAATGATATGGATCGAGCACGAATGATGGCACTTGAAGTGTTAAGCTATTTGCTTCGTCTTGGTGTAGATGATTTTGGGTACACGATGCTCAGCGAAGCATGCAGCTTTACTAAACATATTCCTGCACCGACCTTAAATAGCATTCCTGACATTTTGAATAATTGGCATAGTTGGCAATTTAAGCAACGTGAAGCAATTCCGAGTGCTGAAGAAATACAAATCGCAAGCAATCTTGCACGGCGAATCAGTTCATGTAAGGATCATGCGATTTCAAATATCTTCTTTGCGAATCCAGACGCTCTGCCGGATCCGCTACGTTTTGATTATTCAATCAATGTTGTTGCGGTTAATAAACTGCAGCTGCCTGATGTGAATCTGGACCGGAGCGACTATACAATCGGACATCAACTCTCAACTGTCGTACTCATGTGTTTGACAGCAGCAGTCGAAGCGTTTATTACTGAATATCCTTCGGAGTTTAAATTCATTGGAAATGATGAAACGTGGGCAATTAGTTCAACACCTCAAGGTCGGCGTATGGTTGATAGTTTACAACTACTTGGTCGTTCAATGAATGCGGCCATTTATCCGATTTCACAGAAGTACGAACATATTCCTAATACTGAGGTGATTGGTGCGAAGTTTGCCGGTCTTGCAAGAGGTGAAGAAGCAACACGGATCATTGAATACTTTGGTCTAGAACCGAGTGAATACTTGGAAAGTCAAATCGCAAGTTTTGAGCCTGGAGAGATGTTGTTCCAAGATATTTATGAACGTATTGGCACAATGCAAGTGCTGGCAATTTTTATTGAGCTTGAGTGGGCTTTGAATACAAGTCCGGATCGGCCAGATCTTGAAACGTACATTGCTAAACAGATGGCCCGAATGGAGGCGTAGTACATGAAAGATATAGGTGACTGGTATAAACATATTGATATGATGCGACTTGCTCAAAATACTGATACATGGGATATCAGCGGAAATATAGCCTTTATGCTGGCAAATTTCTTCTGGAGCTTATACAAGGCGCTCACAGAGCTGTGCATCTACGTGTTACGAATTGCCTTTGATGTTGACTTTATCAATGCATTTGGCGATATGATTCAAGAGTTTATTCAAAAGTTTGTTGGATATAATGGTAGCTACATGAATAATGGGTTGTTGCCAACGTTTTTAACGCTCATTTTCTTAATTGTAATTGCGGAATTGTTTTACTACTATTCTAAGCGTGATTATTCAGGAATGTTTGTACAAATATTCTTAACAATTGCTATTTTAGTTGGTAGCTTTTTCTTTTATACAAATATTGGTACTGTAATAAAAACCGTAAATACAGTTACAACTGAAATTAGTAGTGTGGTTATTGGTCTAACAACTGATGTTCAGTACGATGAGGACGGTGAGCCGTTGTCGATTGGTGAACAAATTGAAATTGCTGCAAAAGAAGAGCTACTCTTCAAACCCTGGTTACATTTGAACTTTGGTGTGACAGATATTGAGGCTCTGAACGAAGCGAATCAGCAGGATCAAACAAAACTAACTGGCGCTGCCAGAGTAAAACTCTTTTTAGAAACAGAAGGAGATCTCGCAAAACTTGCTGATACAGAAGTCACTCAATATAAGAATAAAGCAATGAGTCGTGACCATAATCCATGGGGTAGAGCTAGTGATGCGATTTTACTATTCTTTACTTCAATTCCAAGTGCTGCTGTGTTTATTATGATTGGGATTGTAGTCTTTGCCGCAAAAGTAATGATTGTTGTCTTTATATTAATACTTCCGATACCACTTACTATGGCGCTGATTCCATCGAAACGGATGGGGCTTATTACTTATTTAAATAAGATTCTTGGCAATCAAATTGAAGTTATTTCAATGGGACTTGTTGTATCAGTCCTCTTATTTACAAGCAGTATTCTAAAAAGTGCCATTGCGACGATGCCGGATATGACATTTGCGAAGAGTCAATTGTTGGTAACTATTATTTACTGTGTGTTTTGGTGGAAACGCAAGGAGTTCTTTGGACCGGCAATGGTTTTAGGTGGAACAATCAAAACTAAATATAATGAAGCAGTTCAGTATGCAAGAACACATCGTCAAGATAAGTTTTATAGAAATGGTAATAATACAAATGGGCCAGACAATAAGCCCGAACCAAAGGATCCACCGAATAAACCACCAAGTAAGCCAAAGGGTGCTACGCTTTCTAAAACTCCAAGTAGAGCTGAATTTAGAAAGAATAAAGGTAAACTTGTTGCCGGCGCAGCAGCAACGGCTAAAAATGCAAGAAACACGGTTCAAGCAGGTAATGCAAAAGCGAAAGCAGCTACTAGTGCGGTGAGTGCTGCAGCAAATAAAAAGAACAGCGTGAAGACAGATAAACCACGAAAACCGAGAACCTTACCACCAATGGCTAAGGTAACCCCAAAAGAAAACATTCGACCACGTAGTGTGGTAACTGATAGTTTACTGTCAAAACCAACTCCTGCGAAACCATTGTATTACACCGAAAATGGTGGCACTGATAAAAAATATGTCAATAACAAAAAAGGTGATCAGTCATGAGTGAGCGTTCGGAATATAGACGGGTCGCTGCAAAGAAGGCAACAAATAAAGTAGTAAAAAAAGTCGCGTACGGCTGTTTGGGGAGTGTGCTAAGTTTGCCGGTGCTGCTTGTATTGTTAATTGTGGTGATTGCTGCCGCTGCTTTTTCTGGTGGCAGCAGCGATACACCTGACGGTAGCGATGTGGTTGCCAGTCAATCCGGATTCATCCAGCCGATTGGTGGCGTGATGACTGAACGATATGGAAATGTAGAAAACCCCTTCGGTCCGGGTGGTCGATTTCACGCTGGAATGGATATTGGGTGTAATAAAGATGATCCAATTAGAGCGGCTGCTGATGGCATGGTCGATCGTGCTGATAGTGGTGGTTTTTATAATGGTGGTTGGGGTAATTATATTATCATCGGACATGGTAACAATTTAAAGACCGGGTATGCCCATCTCAATACAGTCGGAGTTACTTTAGGTCAACAAGTCAAGCAAGGTCAGGTTATTGGCTATTGCGGGACAACCGGTGCCAGTACGGCGCCACATTTACATATAGAAGTGTATTCAAATGGAACGAGAATTGATCCAGAACCATATTTTCCAAAGTATGAACGAAGTTCAATTGTGAGTCCGTAATTATGAAAGGAGCAAAAATGTATGGAGTATAGATATATTAATTTAACAGACCATGATATACGCATTGCTGATGGGGGCACGGATGTAGTTATACCGCCATCAGGAATGATAGCCAGAATAAAGAGTAAAGAACGCCGGTTAATTGGTGTTCATTCAGGCATTAAACAGTACTTACTTGGTGGTCGGCAAATAGAATATCTGCCAGCGCCAGTTGATGGAACTATCTATATCGTTTCGAAAGTAGTTCTATCAGCATTAAATGGCCGCAGGAAAGATGTTTATGCCCCGGAACGTATTAAGCGTAAAGGTGGAAGAGTAGTTAGTGCCAGCGGATTGGTTCAGTTTGAGCGTGTAAAAAAACAAGGTATGCCAATATCAGGAGGTGAAGGGCGGTGAGCAATAAAAAAATATTTGTCGCTGTTTTACTAATATTAAGCTTATCGATTCTAGCGAATGTATATCTAGTTATGACTCGAGGTGTTGATCCAGGAGAACTTAGTGACCGTGCAACGTTACAGGAACAAATAAATGAGCTGCAGCAACAACTTGATGATAAAAATGCGACTACAACAACAAATGATGCTATTCAAGTTCGTGATGGAATTGCGGCCGCAAAAGATTTTGTGTATGCCTATTATGGCTATTCTAATTATGATGAGCATCAGGAACGATTGAAGCGGATTAGTAATGTGAGTCCAAATGTACAGGATCGAATTAATGCGGAACTCGCGTTAAAAGATGTTGGTGTGAGCGAACTCAATATTATTCGTGCAAGCGCTGAACCACTCAGTGAAACGAAGTTTCGTGTCTATATTCAGATTCATTTTTTGATGGATTCACCGGTTCCGGTTGTGAGCGAAGCGTGGGTTGATGTTACGTATGATGGCAGCATTTGGCAGATTGCCGATTTTGGACTTAGTTAGGAGAAATATGTATGAATGATGCAAATGAAGAACTAAAAGAAATCGTTAGAAGTATTGGAGCTTTTTGGATCCTACTTATTCCGGCCGTATTATTTGGAATTTGGTGGTTTTTACCTGCAGATTTTAAGTCGAATATTGAAGGAAGAATTCCAATTGAAACAATAACATCAATCCTTGAAACATTGATCTACGTAATTGTTGTTCTTTTAATTGTAGGAATAGTGTTATTAGTCATTCGTGCAATCTTAATTGGTGTTCTAGAGAAGAAACGGATGCGATATTATCTGTGGTTACCACACGCTGATGATAGTGTGAGTTTAACAAGCCTTACAGCGATTACAAAAGATTTATACTCGCAGAAGCGAATGTGGTATGAACGTTTACTAAAAGGGAAAGAACAGTTTATCTTAATCATTCATAATGATTCAGACAACATTGTCCGTTTCTATGTTGGTATGCCGCTTGATCGCCGCCGTAATGTACTAACAAGCTTGCGTGGTCTTTACCGGCTCTCAGAGTTTTATGAAGTAGATCCAGCAAAAGTATATCCGAATGTTAAAACGTATAAGCGGCAGCTGCATACAAATCGTTTGACAAGCTTGCAGCGGAATTATCAGTTTGATCCAGTAGGAGCGCTTATTGATAAGATGGAAGATGATTCATGGATTGAAATCCGTGTAACTCCAGATAAGAGCGGCGTTTTAGAGCGAGCAGTAAAGCTTGAAGACAAGAAACAGAAGTTTGATCAGAAGCAAGCACGAAAGAATCAAAATGAATCTGGTCAAGTTGATGGTGTTTCAATGGATGATGCCAGAAGACTTGTTAAACGTTTGCGACCTGCAGCTGGTGACGTGGAGATGGTATTTGATGTTGTTATCCAGATTGAGAGCAAACGCAAATTAGTGGCGACTGACCTTGGTATGACAATTACCTCGCTTACTCAACATAGTGCAAATAGCTTAAAGCTTAAACGAACACCTTGGTACCAGCATGTTATTACTCAAGCACCATTTTTGATTGGAAAAACATTCAAAATGACGACCAGTGAACTGGCTGCCTTTTTCCATTTGCCAGACATAGATGAAAATGAATAGGAGTGTGGAATTCATGCAGAAGAAGATGTTTTTAACTAAACTTGAGCTTGAAGTCTTTGGCGCACTGCAGTGGGATCAATGTTTGAAAAATGAGGAAATTGCTGAGCGCATTAAGATGAAAAAGCAAAGTGTTGATAATGCAGTTGGACACTTGTACAAATATGGATTAATCAAGGATACATATAATTATCGGCGAGGACAGGAGCGAATCATTAAAGTAATCGGTGTCGTAGATTTCACAAGCGGTGCTGTTCTTGAGACGTTCCTAGATTAGTGCTTTTATTTTGAGTGAGAATGGAGCTAAGAGAAAAGCCTCTAATTAATCCGCTTTAAATATGGAAACTTTATTTTGAATGAGAATAGAAAGGGTGAAAAAATGGAGTTAAACAATATAAAACGCAAAGACCGAATTATCCATTTAATGAAGGGGCAAGGAATGATTCCAAACTACCTATTAAATAGTGGTATTAGTTTTGGAGTCTTGTATCATCCGGTTGTTGTCGATCGTGAGTTACTGATTGATGAAAATGTCTTAACAACACATGTCTATGTTGAAGGCATCACCGGTAGTGGTAAGACCAGTCTTGTGTATGTGGTGCAGGATGGTATTTTCATCAAAAAGTTAGAAGATCCAAACGCAACCGGATCGATGTATATAGATCCATTAACCAATGGTGCGAATGGATTGATTACCAGAGTGCTGCACGCTGCGAAAGAAAAAGGATTAAGGGCCACGGATTTGGACTATTTCCATTACATGAAATTTGCGGATGATGTACCTCTTGGTTACAAAGCGGATCATATACCTGGACTTAATCTGCTTTATTATGAGCCGGGTGACGACCTGCAGGAACTGATAGATTCAACAATGAGCATTATTGATACCGCCATTCCAACTTCACCAGGTGGAGCAGTGCGAATGGAAAAATTCCTAAAAAATACATTCGGTTTGTTGCTGCTGGATAATAGACTGCGAAGTGAAGAGGGCGACTTACAACATACTATTCTTGATGCCGCAAAAGCAATTAAGAGTAAAGCTTTCAGAAGAGCAATTCTTGAACGAATAGAACCACTTGGATTAGATGCCAAGCCATTTATTGACTTCTGGGCGGAGTATGAAGAGACCGATATTAAACCGGAGACGCTGGATGCGATTGAAACCCGGTTGAATATTTTTGCGGTCAGTCCGGTGTTGCGCCGGGTATTCGGTCAGGCTTCGATGATCCCCTTAACGAAGTGGCTTGATGAAGGGCACATTGTGTATGTTGATCTTGGGCGCTTATCAGAGACCGCGAAGAAACTCATCAGCTGCAGTTTAACTGAACGTTGTTACCGGGCCGGTAAGAACAAGCGCAAGAATAAAAATTTATACATTCTGATGATTGATGAAGTGGCTCAAGCACAGGTGCCATGCATTCCTGATATCACGATGGATGGTCGGCAATTTGGATTGGGACTCTTTCCGTTGAATCAGTATCATACTCAGCTCAATGATAAAATTCGAGTCGCACTACTCAATAATACCGGCACTCAGTGCTTTGGAAAATTAAGTGGATCCGTTGCGAAAGAAGCCAGCAATGCCAGTGGAAACCGGTTTAGTGCGGCTCAACTTGAAGCGATGCCGACCAGTGTTTTTGGGTTAGTGACGCAAGTCAAAATGAATGGTGAAATGGTTAAAATGAATACCATGCTGAAAAGTCCACCGCCATACATTTATACCAAGCAAGGCAAGATTGCCGATTACAAAAATGAGCTTGAAATGCGCCAAGCACGCATCGATGCTTTTGTTGCGATCAAGCCATTGATTGAACGTGACTTCCAATCTGTCGCTGAAATTGATGCTCAGATTAAAGCATCATTCGGTATGGTTGATGAAAGTAAATTAGATGGCGATGGCATTGCGATGATGCAACAAGAAGCCCGGATAGCGGAGCATGAAAATGTTCAAAGTTTTGACATGATAGAGGCTGCAAAAAGTGCCGGATTATCAGTTGTTCCAGACTTCAATTAATGGTTCAGAATTGAGGTGAATTAGCAACCGAAATTGATTGATTATGTGATTGAAATGGTCTTTTTAACCTAATAATTACAATCAAACAGTTAATCAACTAGTTTGCCGACGTAAATCCTTATGGAATATAGGCTCGTAGTTTTGGTGTTTTCGCAGATATCTGGATATTGAGGCCTGTTTTTAAGGCTCTATTCTTGAATACAAAATTCAACTATAAATAGTAACCAAAAATACAACAAATAAAACACTATTTATATGTCAAAAAAACGGTACTTCATTCTAATAAATTCCATACCATATCCAAATACTCACTTTACTCAATTCTCTATTTTCAATCAGTCAATAAACTATTCGTATTTTTGAAGAACATCAATACAAGTAGTCTATTGCAAACACCAAAACTAAACAGTTTACATCTAACTGTTAATCAGAAATCTGATACTTTCTTTTAAAAGAAACAAACCTCAGTCAATCCTCTCCGCCGGTGTTGCTGCTCCCGTGCTTGGTTGTTAAGGGCGCGGCCGGCGAGGAGATGCGACATGTGAGGTGGGCCAAATGAAGGGAGTGAAGCTCATGCAGCGACCAATAACAATCGTCCTCAATGAAGAAGACATTCGGCTCTTCTTTGCGATTGATGATTTTAAATATTTGGACCGAGTGTATATTGATGGAGTCATTTATGCCGATCGCTCAAAGCAATATATAACAAACAGACTTTGGAAATTAGTGCGGAGCGGTTATTTGGACCGTATACCGAAAGTTGGTGTCCTGGATTGGAATTATATAAACACAGAGCAAACAATCCGCATGTTGGATTATTTAGAACGTGGTGATGAGCTTGATGCGATCCGACAACTCATCTATGCAGATGAACCCCAACCACAGATGCAGCATCAACTTGAATTGAGTTATATTGTTGCAGCCATTCAAAATAGATTCCCGGATGCTATTTATATGAATGAGCGGATCGCAACATTTAAATACGGTGTCAAGAAGCATGAGGTGATCAGACCGGACGGACAAGTTCTTATTCCGATAGCTAATAATTGTTATATCAGTTATTGGCTGGAATTAGAACGAGCAACTACCGGGCAGAAAGGAAATATCTATAAAATTAGAAGATACAATTCCTTCCTGCAGCAGTCATGCTTTTTAGACCAATATTTTTATCCCGGAGAAGTAGTTGAGTTTCGTTGCTTATATATTGGAGCACGTCGTGTAGATATTGAACGTCTAGGACGATATGCGACAAGTGGACAACCACAATTTACAATTGAATACATGAACATGGAAGAAGGAACGTTGCCGATTCATTTTGGAGCGTTTGAGAGGAGGTTGCATCTATGCGAATAACCGAACAAGATGAAAAGCTATTTATGTCGCTCTATCAATTTGAATACCTTGATCTTGGGTTTATTCAAAAATATGTGTACATTGATATGCATCTTACATATATCAACAAGCGGATTAAGATGTTGACGATTACTGGATATGTTGAAGCGATTGCTTGTTGGCATAAAAGTCCGGTAAGCAATCAGAACTATAAACAAGTATACACGATTGGTGTTACCGGTTATGACTGGTTATGCAGCACGATTGGTGAAGGGACACAATTGAAACCAATTGCGAAAGACCAAGCAACAATTACGCGCATGATTGAGATTGCGCACATGGTATCTCGTTATCAACAAAGTGGTCGTGGAATTATCTATATGAATGCTGAACGTGCTGTGTTCCAATATGGGCTCAATCAACGCGGGCAGATACGACCAGCAGGTCAATTACTGGTGCCGGTTCTATTTAATAATCAATCAATGTATATTAGTTATTGGATTGAACTTGAACGAACACGCGGAAGTATTGAGAATTTAGCATTAAATCTAAAACGATATAATCAGTTCCTGCATTTTAAAGCGTATGAAAAACAACTCATTTATGATCGGCCGGTTTTTGCATTCAGAGTATTATCAATTGCACGTGATGAAACATCAATGTATCAACAGTTACATAGGACAAAAGATCTAAAACTTGATGTTCCAATTTATTTTGCGATAAAGCAAGATGTTTTTGTAAATCCACTTGGACATATTTATAATACCTTTGATGAAAAGGGCGTCGACTTATTTGGTAATTCTAAAAACAAAGGAGGTGCAATTATATGATGGTTTTTAATAGCGTGCAGCGATTGGCACGAATGGTTATCGGCAGTGTCGCGAGCATCTTCCCCCGCCCTATCCGGCGACCAATTTATTTTATGTTAGGAATTTGGGGAACGTATGCGATGCTGTGGGTGATCTATTTTTTGTTATCGAGCGCGATACCAGGAGCAACGGTATTCTTAGAGGTTCTGCAGCTGATACTTACAACGATGAAAAATTTCTTCTTATTGGGATATACACTAGCAAGAGAATATCTTGGACTGAATGAGTTGCTAGCTTGGATTGTTTACTTTGTTCTTTTATTTGGAATTAGTTATATATTGAGTGTGGGGCTTGGTGTGAATAGTCGAACAATTCGCGGACTTGTGATACTTGGACTTATTGGGCTTTACATATATCTGTATTACTTACAGTAATGCGCTGTGTGGTAAACACCAGCGCAAAAGTGGGCCAAATGGCCCGGCAGGAAAAGTGGGCCAAATGGCCCGGCAGGAAAAGTGGGCCAAATGGCCCGGCAGGAAAAGTGGGCCAAATGGCCCGGCAGGAAAAGTGGGCCAAATGGCCCGGCAGGAAAAGTGGGCCAAATGGCCCGGCAGGAAAAGTGGGCCAAATGGCCCACTGGAAGGAGTGTAAAAAATGAAACAAACTAAAACAATAGCGCTGTTAAATCAAAAAGGCGGTGTGAATAAAACCACAGCTGCCATCATTTTAGCAACTTATCTTTCAAATAGAGGTAATAAAGTTGGCTTTGTTGGTGCTGATGCACAACTGCATGCGACTGGAACGTTGCTAAAAGACGAGTATGTTGAATATGGCTTGTATGACTTAATAAGTGGAACCAAGATGTTTGATGAAGTAGTTGTCCATATCAATGAAAACTTAGATTTTATTCCAGAAACATTGATGCTTTCAACAGCGGATATTCTGCTTTCGCAAAAGATGGGTGGGGAAATGTACCTTGCACAACTCTTTGATGATTTGTTTTCTGCTAAAGACTATGACTACATCATTTTCGATTGCCCACCGGCAATTAATAAAATTACTAGCGGTATTATTTTGTATGCACAATACTTTGTCATTCCAGTATCTCCATCGAAATACTCGCAAAAAGGGTTAGAAATTCTATTAGAGTACTTAGCTCAAGTCTTTCATATCTCGAAGAAAGAACAGAAGAAGTTCTTTCGGGTTTTAAAAACCTTTCATAATCCGAATGAAATCGCCAGCCAAAAGATTAGTCGATATTTGGATGAAAAGCGCTTTAATATGTTCCATACATATATTTCAAAAGCAACTGAATTTGATACGCTCACCTTTACCAATGATGTAATTATCGAGGCGAAGCCAAATCATCCGGTCGCTAAAGAATATGTGTTACTTATGGATGAGGTTCTAGAGTGGATAAGTGATAATAATTAGGAGGTTCCGAACATGTCGAACAAAGATCATGATATTTACGAACAATTACGAGAAGTAAATCGCCCGTCAAGTGGGCAGAGCGCTCGTGTAGCCGAGTTGATGCTCGGGAATCCAGAAGAAATGCAGCTGACAACCATCAAACTTTCGGTGCTAAACCCTAGTAAATATAACCGTATGCCAATTGTTAAAGTTGAGGAGCTGATGGAACAAATTAAGGCTGACGGCTTGCAGAATCCAATACATGTGCGCTTTATTAGTGATGATAATATTATCAATATTGCTGGCCATCGCCGAGCGGAAGCATATAGACGCTTGGGATATGACGAAATTCCTGCTTTTATTCGTAGGGATATCAAAACAGATTTGGACGAACAAAGAGCGGTCGCAATCAATAATGTGCAACGCGAGGAGACGAAAGAAATCGTCAAACAAAAAGTTTTGGAGTGGGGTGATATTTACGAAATTGAAAAGAGTCGAGGAAATATTCCTGCCGGAATCCGAAAGCGTGTGTGGATTGCGCAGTTTACTAATTTAAGTGAACGGAGTGTCCAGCGGTACTTAACTGAATATGAGGCGATTGAAGGTGACGTTATTGAAAAACCAGAAATTGATCCATTAATGGCTGCTGAGCAAAAAGTCATTAAACAAGCACAATCGTTTAGCAAACATTTAGCCAAATATGCGAAACTGACGGATAAGCGACAGAGTGCTGCAGTTATTCAAGAACTTGAAAAACTAATTAACATAGTCAAAGATAACATGAAATAACTGAAAAAGCCGAGCAACAATTTTTGCTCGGCTTTTTTTGTTACCGCTCTAATTCTCTTATTTCGCTATATTTATGGTTAACGTGATAAGTTTCTTGCTAAATTGTGAGAATAATATTATAGTTAATTTAGATTAGAAGAAGGAAGTGTGTAGATGTTATTAGAAGAGCCGATTGCTTTTTTGAAATTCTTAAATATTATATTGTTTGGGAGTGTTTTTTGTTTTTACATTTTGTCATCAATAATAAGTTACTGGTTTCGAAAAAAAAGAAAATTGAAAGTTAATAAAAGTTTTAGGTATGACAATGGGAAACCTACTCTTGAATTCAGAGTACCCTTATATTACTCTACACCAATGGAAGATGAGGTTTGGTCAACGTTTGAACAGGATCAGCTATTTACTTATAAAAATAATGATTATATTATTGCTCAAATCGTTGAAGAGCAAAACAAAAAAACTATTGCAAACTGCATTGTTTTTGCATTTATATGTAAAAAAATTGTTGTGTCACTTGTTCCAAAACATCAACTGAGTAAGGCAGAAGTACAGAATGGGGACAGATATATTACACATGGTGATGGTTCACCAATTATCAAAGACTCTAAAAATGTTACTATTAATAATAATGCTTTAAATAGCCTAAAAGAGTTGAATGATTTTTTCTTAAATGCTAATTTGCAAGATGTTCCGGATAAATCGTTTATTCTGGAGTGTATATCATTAATTAAGAATAATCATAATTTAGGAGATAAGAAAACAGATTTTATTATTACTCTAGGTAATTACGCTAAAACAGTGCCTGCAATTGCTACTGCTATTGCAAGTGTTATCAGTTTACTAACTAACTAAATTAATTGAGGTTACATATTATTTTTACTGTTGTAAATATATTATTTTTTAAGGAGAGTATAGATGAATGATAAAGAATTAAATGATTTAAAAGTGCTACTTGAAAATTTGGTTCAAATTCCACCATACATTTTATCGGATGAACAGCAAGCACTAATTAGTAAATTTTTTAGTATTGTTCGTCCCGATAGTGTTTTTCCTAGATCATCAAATGCGCTCGTTAGTATTATGGGTAAGAAAATTTATGTTGATATATATCACCCTGTGATTTGTAGAGTTGAGACCTTTCATGTATTGAGTGTTGATGATTACCCTAAAAGTATTACTTTTACGGCTAATGATAGCTATTCTATTGTGGTATTCTTTGATAAGGATTTTCAAAAAATGGGTCAAACACCATCTCATTCACACTTCAAAGTTATTGATGTAGATATCAAAAAAATAAATAAATATTTAGGAGATGATTCTAAATATTTATATAAAGCAGATTTATCTTCAGATAATAACTTGTATATAGGTGCGTTTGTATATTTAAGAAGAATATTTGAAAATATTATTGATTCAAAACTTAAAGAGTTATCAAATAAAGGTAAATCAACATCAGATAATCGTATGAAAGAGAAAGTATCTTTTTTAGTCAATGAACATCAGTTAGATTCAACATTTAAAGAACAGGGATTTGCAAAAATGTACTCTCTATTGAGTGATGCTGTTCATAATCTTTCGGAAGCGGAGTGTAAAGAAAACTTTCTTATTCTTCGTGAAGCAATAATGATGATTATTAAGGATCAGATTGCTCATGAACAACAACAACAAAGAAAAAAGAATCTGCAAGCTACCTTAAACTCTTTGTGAGCACCAGAAAATTAAAGTAAATAAAGTACTACTTTAGAGTAACTTGAAGAAGTTACTCTTTTTTATTTTTTTGAAGAGTTCAACTTTCGTAGTCAAGTTCTCGCTTAGTTGTCTTATTTGCTCACTAATGAATTTATGCCCAATTATTGGCGATTTACTGACTATCAGCATTTTTCGCATATTTGGTAATGAAAGAGAGTAGTTATACCTGCCAGCGGATCCAGTGGGCAAATAGGATTCTTTTTGAATATGATACTACTCTGGGTGATAGTTACGATCGCAAAGTTGCTATCATCTTTTTAGATGGACGAAACTTCAACTTGGAGTTAGTTGAAGTCGGATTTGCTAATCTGAAATATTTAAAAGATACCATGCCGTATGTCACGGAATATTGTGCGGCATTGATAGAGGCGCAAGTGGCCGGAGTTGACCGCTGGAAGTAGTTAAAACCATATTGTTGCTGTTGTGTTCATTTGAGAAGAAATTAGTTTGCTTGTATCCATTAAAAGTAGAGTTGGTTAATAAAAAATTGAAATAATTTATAGTTAATTTCAAATAGTGAAATGTCAACTTATTTTTGATATAATGTTATTAGGAGTTTGAAGAGGCGATAATATGGATAGAAATAAAACAATTTTAACAAAAAAACAAACGGCACTATTACTATACAGTGAACATTTAAGGCAGATAGTTGACTATAACTTTTTTCATAAAATAATTCGAGATAAAGAAAAGCTCACATGTGGGAAAATGTTAGATTATAGTATGTCAGAAAATCAAATTTATTTAATTAAATCTAATAGAGACATGCTTTTGCATTCCGCTGGTGAGGAATGGAGTTATAGAAGACGTAATGCAGTTGTTAGGGAAAAAGAGAAAGATCCTAAATTGCGTCCGAAGTGTCAATTATGTGGTGCAAGAATACTTGAAAAGCACTATATAGTTAATAAGTATAATAAAAAAGAATTATTTGTAGGTTCAGAGTGCATAAAAGAATTTTATAATGAAAACCTTTCAAGTGATTATTATAATTACTATAGAGGCAAAAAGGCTAGAAAGTTTGTAAAACTTGCAGAAGAATATCCGACCATTCGAAGAATTGTCGAAAGTTCGAAGTACAAGCAGTATGATATCGCTTATCCTTTGAAACTTGAAAAACAATCTATGAATGAGAAGTTACTTGTGAGAAAGTGTTTGGAAAAGTATTTAGCTGTTTCTAGTCTTGATAAGGAGGATGTTCATTATGTCAAACTT
Organism: Culicoidibacter larvae; assembly: GCF_005771635.1. Lineage (GTDB taxonomy): Bacteria > Bacillota_I > Bacilli_A > Culicoidibacterales > Culicoidibacteraceae > Culicoidibacter > Culicoidibacter larvae. Next base: position 322,510 of record NZ_VBWP01000001.1, read on the forward strand.
AAACATTATATCGAGGCGTTTTTATCTGTTCAAAAGCAGATAGATAATTTCTGTGAAAAAAATTCAAATAATAAATTTATTCTGACCAATAAGTTAAGTGAAAGTATTATTTCGAATCAAATTAATGGAAAGGCCTTGGTTGAAAATATAAGAGGTCAACATGATAGTGTAATTGATAAGCGTACTGCGTCAAAAATTACGGTTGTTAGTTTTTTAGAAAATTATAAATTATGGTTCAATGAGAATTTTTCAAATCAGAATTTTAATATAACAAAAGTCGCCAATGGGAAAATTTACTTTAGCTATAAAGTAAATAATGTTGATTATAATTTTCTAGCCAACTCACAAGATTTTATTTTATGTATTAATGGTATTTTTGATGATGTGAATACTAGTAAAAGAAGAGACGTCAGCAAGATAATAGATAAAATTATGGTTAGTAAATCAGATAATGAAAATTTATTCAAATATTTTGATAAACATTTTTCAAACTTATTTGAATACAGATTAAATGCAACACAACTATTGACGCGTACTTTAGATAGTAGAAAGAGAAGCGTTAGAGAGTTGTTTATAGAAAATACTTCATATGATTATTATTTCGTAATTAATTCAGAGGAGTTGTCAGTTATCAGTAGAGATACAGTGAAACTATTCGCGCTTGGTGAATTGTTCGGAAATAGCAATAAACAAGTTTTTGCAGATGTATTGTTTCGAAACAAATATCCAAGACAGGTTGTCTTGAAAAAATTAAGAACAATTTTAGCTGAAGCTGAGGATATATACGGTGACTTGCAATAAATTACTTAAATTATAATTATTTGAGAGTATGTGTTAAGAACTTCGAAAGAAAATATTGTTTCGAATAATCTTTAACTATTGATATTATAGATATAACTGGAGGTAGAAATGGAAACGACAAAATATTTAGATGATGAACTAAAAAATTTTATAGTTAATGTAGGATGGACTCATAAAATACAGATATGTCAATCAGATATTTATATTGAGTACACCAAAAAGCTAAAGTGGGTAAAGATTGTATTAACATCTCTAACCTCTGTCGGGCTCGGAAGTTTTCTGTTGAAAATTTCTTCTGATTTTCAAAACATTTCAATGATTTTAACATTTGCCTTGTCTTTGTCTATGACAATAGTGGTTGCATTAGATAAGGAAAATGATTATAAAGAATTAGCGAATCAAAATAAATTAGCTGCAGATAAATTTTTAGAAATCAGAGAGAAGGCTTTAGAACTGCTATATGAACTAAACATGGGCAAGGATGCTGATGTTATTCAACAAGAATTTAAAGAATTAAAAGAGGTTAGAAATCAAGAAAACTCGATGTTACCACATACTTCTTTGGAGGCTGTAGAAGTTGCTAGTATAAAAATAAAAGATAAAAGAGATAATGATTACTCAGAAGATTATGAGTACTTCATTCCTAAAAATTTAAGAAATTTAGAGGATTGATTATGATTATAAACTATGCTAAGACTTTGCAGCGGTCAAAGGAAGAATCGGAAAAATGGCAGGCAAGGATAACGAGGATAAATAATAAGTTATGTGACGAATATTATCCAGAAAGAGAGAATCACACAATAATTGTTGGATCCGTTGGGCGTGGTACTGCAGTATCCAATACTAGTGATTATGATGTGATTTTCAAATTGCCCTATTCAGTTTTTAAGAAGTTTGATAGTTATGAGTCAAATGGACAATCACAATTGCTTCAAGAAATTAGAAACATAATTATGGATTTACATCCAAAAACAGATATTAAAGGAGATGGGCAGGTAGTTTCAATTGAATATAAAGATGGGGTTATTGAATTGGTTCCTGGATTTGAACAAACTGATGGTAGTTATAAGTATCCAGATAGTAAAGATGGAGGGAGTTGGAAAATTACAAAACCAATTCCTGAAATTGAAGAATCGAACAAGCAATCAAAGAATTCAACACAGTACTTTAATTATTTGTGTTACCTAATACGCCAGTGGAAAAATTATATGGGATTTTCTTTCAAGGGATTACTTATTGACACGTTGATTGCTAAATATTTGGATGAAGAAACTTATGCGAATAAAACAGAACTAAAACTGTTGGAAGATTGTTTTGTTTTCTTTTCAAAGGAGAATAAAGAGCAGGCATTTTGGTATGCATTGGGTAGCAATCAAAAAATATATAATCGAGATGAAGGTTTATTTGTAACTAAAGCAAAAAAGATTGTAAAAAAATTTGAAGATTGTACAGAAGAAGAAATTTTGAAAGAAGTATTTGGATATAAGCAAAGTGAAAGTAAATCTGCAAATGAAGAATTCATAGAGGACAAGTTTATAGTAGATATTCAATACAATTTGATAATAGATTGTGATGTATTTCAAGACGGATTTAGAGGAATGAAGCTTTCGAAGTATATTAATAGTAAGTTTAGATTGGGGCGAGGGAAGACGTTGAATTTCAGCGTTGTTAGTACCAATATCCCAACCAATTTATCAATAAAATATTTTTGGAAGGTTAGGAATGTCGGAAGAGAGGCCGTTGGTAAAGAACGCGGTCAAATATTTTTAGGAGAATTTAGTTTAACTGAACATACGAATTTTAATGGTAATCACTATGTGGAGTGTTATGCAGTTCATGAGGATATCGTAATAGCACGAAGTAAAATAAAAGTCCCTATTGATGTAGTGAAAGGAATATAATTTAAGTTCTGAATTAATAAGAACCGGCATTTTTTGCCGGTTCTTTTTTATTTGTCGCAATCGAGTCTATTTCCTGGCCAGTTCAGATATATTAATATGGTACATTACTTTTAGGAGGTCATTCTATGTTAGATAACTTAAAGATTGGCGATTGTATCCGTATCGATGGCAAACATCTTTTAGTGTATGACGATGCAACAAAAATAGAAACATATTCAAGTATAGAGAAACATGGCGGCGCTGTTCAGTTGTTGCTGACTGATCCACCATACAATGTAAATTATTCGGGAACAAAACGGAAGAATCGCCGGCGGATCATAAATGATAATCTTGGCGATCGATATACTGATTTTTTGACGAAGCTATTAAGCAATGCGGAGAGAGTGATGGAGCCAGGAGCAAGTTATTATGTGTTCATGGCATCGTCATCAATAACAGAACTTTATGCTGCATGCGATGTTGCCGGCTTATATCGCTCAAGTTTGTTGTTATGAATCAAAAATCATTTTGTATTGTCGTTTGCAGATTACAAAGCGAAGCATGAGTGTATACAGTATGGATGGAAGAAAGGTGCGGCACATAAGTTCTATGGGCCTAAAAACGCATCTACAGTGTTTAATTACTCTAAACCAGTAAAATCCCTGTTACACCCGACTATGAAGCCGCTGGAGCTTGTTAAGGAGCTTTTACAGCATTCAACACTGAAAGGTGATGTTGTTTTAGATCCCTGTGGAGGAAGTGGCACAACGATGTTGGCGGCTGAAGAGCTTGGTCGCATGTGCTATATGATCGAGATTGATCCAGAGTATATAAAATCAATTATAAATCGGTACTTACATTTTTATCCAGATGCCAAGATTGAAATTTTGTTATGAGTTAATTGAATAATTTACGTCACAATATCTTATTATTGAGCAGTCTTTTAAAAAATTGTATAATAAAGAAAGATAGAAAAAAGATGGTGAGATGATGAGTGGATTAGGAAAAGCCATTATGCAACGACGTATTGCAAAGAAGATGAGCCGCAATCGGCTCGCAGCAGGAATATGTAGTCCAAATGCGGTTCAAAAAATTGAGCTATATGGAACGATTCCTAGATTTGATACATTAGCGAAGTTGTTAGCTAAATTAAATTGTTCAATCGATGAAGTGTGGCAAGAAGCCAATGTAGAAAACTATTCTGAATATACGACAATTCGGAAAGAGATTGCATATTATAACAAGAAGCATAATTATATACATGTTGAGCATCTAATAAACGGGATAGATCCAGAAATTTATAACTCTTTGCCGCTCGATGAACAACAATATTTATTATATAATCAAGCAGCGGTTTTACTGAAGGTTCATGGTAAGACAGATGAGGCTTGTACAGTTGCTGAGAATGCTCTAGAATTGACACTTATAGCTGAAGGAGATCGCTTCTCGGAAAATGAAATGTTATTGATTAATTTGATTACCTCAATTAGGCAAAATGATTATTTTTGGTATTTGCTGAAGAAGGCTTATATATATTACTTGAATGATCGAATAAATATTGCAGATAAAACTTATATGACTATTGCTAATGGAATGCTACAGTATTATTTCAAGAATCAGGAGTGGCAGAAATTGCTCGAGGTCTCAATTGAAACTGAAGAAGATGGCTTAGAAGAAGATATGCTTATGTATGTTACCAATATTTGGTTTTCGAAGGGTGTTGCTTTATATAAATTAAACAGTTGCGATAAGGGTCGAGAATATATTAAAAATGCAATGGAGCACTGCTTGTTGCTTAAGCAAATGAGGAATTATAACTACTTTCAACAGCATCTTGTCAATTTAGGTATAAATATAAAAGAGTAGCCGGATTTTATATCCGGCTACTCTTACTTTCTTATACCCACCATTCCATTAATGCAACGATCCACTTGAACATTTCGCCCACCTCCTGATCATGATATATTTCAATTGTAGTCCTTTTAAAAAGTTGTATCTATCCAAAATGTATGAAAGTTTTAATACATTGTATTTATTTCATTGATTTATAAGGGTTTGTAACTGTTGAAAGTTATTAAAACAATCATATTTACAGACGTTTTCTTAACACCTATACTAAAAGTAGGGAAAAGACATTGCAAGATTGCAATAAAAGCGTTTGTTTGTGAGTCAGAACGGGAGTTTCTACTCATCTTCGTCAGCAGACGCTAATACAGGAAAAATGGGGCTCTGGGGAGAGCCCTTTGTGTTTATATTCGATATTCATCAATTACATGCTATATAAACACATACAGGGGTAGCGCAGATAAAAATAGTGGGATTAATCAATTTGTATTGTCTAATGCTCTTTTTAGCTATTGCTAAAGAGAGCTTTTTTATATAATAGATATAAAATACAAAGATTGTTTTTATTTAGGCTGCATAAGTTAAGTGTTTATCGCGAAAGGGTAAACATGTCGATGGATAAGCAGATAGGTATTCAGGAGTTAAGAGAACAATATAGCCAGAAAATGGTTGGAGAATTTGTAAAATCAATAGAAGCAGCAGATGATGCTTTTTTTCAGTCTGAAGAACGAACCCAAAAGTATGTTTCTTTAGGAAACCGCAAGAGACAAATTCGGTATAAATTTGAGACATTTACAATCAATCGTCGGGTATATAGAAATAAGGAAACTGGCGAACTATATTATCATGTTGATCAGCTTTTTGAATTGCTGCCGTATAAATGGTATCAAAAAGAGGTGAGAGAGGATATTTATAATAGCTATGGAAATGAAAGCATCCAAAGTATCGCTCACCGGCTTGGAATGAGTCGGATGGCTGTGTATGATGTGCTTTATGAAATTGGAGTTGTTGAACGAAAAGAGTTGGTTGAATCTAGCATAGAAACCTCGGTCCATGTTCAGGGTGATGAAAAATACTTTAGTCATCAAAAGAGTACTAGGAAAAAAGGCCAAATCAGATTAATGACGGTATTTACAGATAAGGTTGAGGTGTGTAGGAACAAACATAGATTGGTCAATAAAAAAACATTCTTATTTAATGATAGAAAAAAACCAGAAGCCATTCAAGATGAAATCATGCAATATTTACAATTACGCTATCCGAACTTAAATAGAATTTATTTCTCATCTGATGCTGGTAAATGGTTGATCCAGGTGCAGGAAGCATTTCCGAAAGCAACATTTATTTATGATTTGTTTCATTACAAACAATACTTGATGATTATATTTAGCGGTCATAGAAAGTTGGCGAAGAAAGCAAATCAATTCGTGCGAGAAGATAGAGCGTATGATTTTATTCAGTATTGTTTTAATTTCATTGAGGAGTATAAACCGGATAATGGAAAAGCAATTGAAGCTGTCCAAACAATAGCTAACTTATGGGGGCCGATTCAAAATAATTTTAAATTACGGGGTTATTTAGGCAGTAACACGGAAGCACAGATTAGCCATATAGCGACCAAGTACTTTGCGGCAAGGCCAAAGGGGTTTTCTCAAAGGCGGATGAATGCCTATCTACGAGTCGTTGAATATAAAGTTAATGGATGGAGTTATGAACAAATCAAGGATGCTCAAATAAAGAAAAAGAGTGAATGCCGATTTGAGTCAATATCTGAACGAGAGAGAAAACCGGTTCCAGGAAGGAGCTCGCCAGGCAACGCAAATAATATACCAACAATGAATTCCTCTAAAACTGGATTTAAACAAGTTTTGAAGCGATTAACTAGATAAGGTAATGTCGCAGCAATGACGTTTTTTTGTCATGCAATTTAGTGTGAAATATGTTAGAATAATATCAAGATTTATATATGGTTAGTGTAATCAGGTGAAAATCATTATTTATTGTGCTATTCTCTGCTTAAAAATATTATTTTTTTCAGATTTCGTCCAAATTAATTTGACAAAATCCTGAAGAGATATAACTTGTGAGAAAGCGTGATTTACGTTATAATAGCAATGTATAAAATCATGAAGGAGGCGTCATGTAAAATGGCTAAAAAAGTAATTACTGATTTAGATTTGAAAGACAAAAAGGTATTGGTTCGGGTGGACTTCAATGTACCTATGAAAGATGGAAAGATTACTAACGATAATCGTATTGTTGCGGCATTGCCTACAATTAACTACATTATCGAACAAGGTGGGAAAGCAATTTTATTCTCACACTTAGGAAAAGTGAAAACTGAAGAAGATAAAGCTTCTAAAACACTTCGCCCGGTTGCCGGACGTTTAAGTGAGTTATTAAATAAAGAAGTGAAATTTGTTCCGGTTACACGCGGAGCTGAGTTGGAAGATGCAATCGCTGCAATGAATGATGGAGATGTTATTCTTTTTGAAAACACACGTTTTGAAGACCTTGATGGTAAAAAAGAGAGCGGTAATGATTCAGAACTTGGAAAATACTGGGCATCATTAGGTGATGTATTTGTAAATGACGCATTCGGAACGGCTCACCGTGCCCATGCTTCAAACGTAGGAATTGCAGCTAACCTTGATAGTGCAGCGGGATTCTTGATGGATAAAGAAATTAAATTCATCGGTGGTGCAGTTGATGCGCCGGTACGTCCTTTAGTAGCGATTTTAGGTGGAGCAAAAGTTTCAGATAAAATCGGTGTTATTGAAAACTTGATTGAAAAAGCAGATAAAATCCTTATCGGTGGCGGCATGATGTTTACATTCTACAAAGCACAAGGGAAAAACATTGGTAAATCTTTAGTTGAAGAAGATAAAGTAGCTTTAGCAAAAGAATTATTAGTAAAAGCAAAAGGGAAAATTATTTTACCAATTGATACTGTCGTTGCTAAAGAATTCAGTAATGATGTACCATTCCATACGACAGCAATCGACGGTATTGCTGATGATGAAATGGGATTAGATATTGGTGCTGAAACAATACAAATGTTTACTGCTGAGCTTGCTGGTGCAAAAACAGTTGTTTGGAACGGACCAATGGGTGTATTCGAAATGTCAAACTACGCAAACGGAACAATCGGTGTTTGTGAAGCGATTGCTAACTTAAAAGATGCAACAACAATTATCGGTGGTGGCGATTCAGCAGCTGCAGCAATGCAACTTGGATTCGCGGATAAATTTACTCACATCTCAACTGGTGGCGGAGCATCACTTGAGTACTTAGAAGGTAAAGTGTTGCCAGGTGTAGATTCTTTATCAAATAAATAAAATCAGTTGCAAAGCGCTTGCAATCTGATTTTACCCATGGATGCTGGCGGACCGGAGACGGCCGACGGCATCCCAAATTTTATAATAATGAGGTGTCAAAAAATGAGAAAACCAATCATTGCCGGAAACTGGAAAATGTTTAAGTTAAAAGGTGACGCTTTAGCATTTGTTGAAGCAGTTAAAAATAATGTGCCAGCAGCAGACAAAGCTGATAGTATTGTTTGTGCGCCATTCGTATTCTTAGATGCATTAGTTGAAGCTACTAAAGGAACAAACTTAGGTGTAGCGGCACAAAATATGCATTTTGAAGAAGAAGGGGCATTCACTGGTGAAATCGCTCCACGTATGCTTGCTGATTTAGGCGTGAATGCGGTAGTTATCGGACATAGTGAGCGTCGTGAAATGTTTAATGAAACTGACGAAACAGTAAATAAAAAAGTACATGCTGCTTTTAAACATAACTTGTTGCCAATCGTTTGTGTTGGTGAAAGTTTAGAAGTTCGTGAAAATGGAACAACGAATGATGTTGTTGATGCGCAAACAGTTAAAGCTTTAGCAGGTTTAACTGCTGAGCAAGTTGCCGGAACTGTTATTGCTTATGAACCAATCTGGGCAATCGGTACCGGAAAAACCGCTACTAGTGAACAAGCAAACGAAACTTGCGGATATATCCGTAGTGTTGTTGCTCGTGAATATGGGCAAGCAACTGCTGACGCGGTTCGCATTCAATATGGTGGTTCGGTAAAACCGGATAATGTTGTTGAATTAATGGCACAATCTGATATTGATGGTGCATTAGTTGGTGGTGCGTCACTTGATTCAGAAAGCTTCTTGGCTTTATTGGATGCAGTGAAGTAATATATTGTAAAAATTTTGAAAACCGGATCGCTTATGGCGGTCCGGTTTTTTTCTTTCCAAAAATGGTTAATAATGTGTTTTTCGTGTGTTTTTTGTTGTTTTTGAACGCGGATTATTATATAATTAAGATAATTTAAGTGTTCGGGGGAATAATAATGAATAATTCGATAGCGAAAAAGTTTATTCGCATCTTTTTAGCAACAACGATACTTTCTGGGAGTAGTGTTGTTTTTTTTGATATTCTGGCAAATAGTATGCCGGTGAGTGCTGCAAGTGAACCAATTACGATTGATAGCGGGACTGAGCATGAATATACGATTCCGGTAGATAGTAGCGAGAAGATTGAAACAGAAATTCCTGATGGTTATGTGCAAAGTAATACTAAGAAACCGAATTTTAATAAAGAGAATCTAAAAGCGTATAGCGGGCCGGTACCCAGCGAAATAAAAAATGCTTTTCAGATTAGTGATAATCAATTTATTAACATTTTAGCAATGGAGGGTACAGTCTCTCAAGAGCCTGCCGTAGGCATTTCAACAATGTATGCTGTGCTTACTGATAAACAGGGGAATATTCTCTCAAGTAAGTCAATTCCTAAAAATATTAATGAAAGTAGTCCGCCCCTAGTTGATTCTGAAAGCATCGGAGAATATGCCAGATATTCAATGAGTACTCAAAATGGTAATTCAGTTCAGGTTTTTTATCGTGGCCAGATTCCTGGGGATAATAATATTGATAATCGGATTGCAACAATTACTGTAGATGGCAGCAATAATATTTCGACTATTTATAGCACTATTTCTAAGGGAACATATGTGCCTCAGCAACCAGTGCAAATGTTTAATTTTATTAAAGGTATAAATCAAAATGTTGTAACTGGTGATTTACAAAAGTCTGTATGGAATCTGAAACATTTTGAGGTGTATTATATTAATGATTCAGGAGTATACTCAGAACAGAAAGTGTTAACTGCTCCAGATTATTCACAAATGCTTCCTGGTTATGATGATGAAAACAAATTCTTATTTATAACTTCAGATAATATGGTGAGTACTGCTGATGGTGGGTTTGCTGCCACTGTTATAGCGTATGATCCAACAATTTCGAGATACGCTGTTGTTGTTTGGAATGCAGATGGCAGCATTAAGTATCAGTATAATTTAAATGCAGGAGATCGCATTACCAGTCAAAGTGATCTTTCGGATAGCAATACTTATTATTTCTTAGAACGCAAGAGTTCAGGGGGAGCAACACTGTTACAGAAGATGGATTTGGTAACTGGTGATGTCTCTACTTTGCAGGAGTTTCCGTCTGGAACAAATATTCGGATTTATCCAGATTATGATTCTACTTACGGAACAGAATATTCTTATTATGGATCTATTAAGTCTGCCACTGGTCCCTTTGCTGGGATTGACGATAGTGGAAACGGTGGAGCAGTCACTGGGACAATGAGTCAAGATTTTAGTATTTATAATGCAAGCTTAATAAGTGCTAATGGTACTGTTCAACAAAACTTTAGTAAAAATATTGATGGTGCACTTTATTTTACCGGCGGAAGAACTTCGGCAACAGATTTTGCTGAGAAGCCTGCTGGCGGTTGGGTTAGTACAAACAACGCTTTCTTTGGAACCATGACTTTAATTGATGATTATGCTCCAGCATTAAAAGTAGGCTCGCCAGTCATGATAAATAAAGACAGTGTGACTAATTGGGATAGCGAATTGCTTAACGGCGTAAGTGTTATAGATGTTTTTGATTTAACTAAAGATTTAGGGAATCGAGATCAGTCCTGGCTGGATGAACGCATCAATCGTAATCCTTTAGATGTAGAGCTGGGTTATGATTGGGCAGCACTTGGTTTAGATAAAACTAAAGTTGGACCGAATACCGTTACCTATTTTGTGACCGATAGTTCAATGCAAATTACGGCTGATTCAAAAATTGTTAACGTTGTTGCTAATTCGACAAAATATGATTCCGGTAAGATTGTGGCTTTAGATGCACATAGTTTTGCGATTAGTTTGCAAGAGGCAAAGGATTTAACTGATACACAAGCGAAAGATGCGACTTATGGAAATGTGGTTTCATGGGATATGTTGACGGGAACAGCGCTTGATGGAAATGTTACTGTTGATCCAGCAGAGCTTGCAACGATTACTAATGCTACGGCTGCCGGAGTATACCCATTAACATACAGTATTGTGGAAAATGGTGTTACAGTTACTAATACAATCAAGGTATTTGTAACTGATAGCAGCACAATTGTTGATCCGGCTAATGATGTAGTGTTATATGCAAATGATTTCTCGGTTCAATTAAATGTTGTTGCGTCATTTGATAGCAATGCGGCTTTAAGTGAATCAAGTGCTAAAGCATATTCATATTCAACTGGTGATCAATATCCGATAACGAGTTTGAGTGCAGATGTTAGTGCAGTTCGGGTGGCAACGACAGTCGGTCCGGTAAATATGGATATCACGTTTACTGGTTCAAGTACAACAACCACTAGTGTTATTGCCTCGGTTTTAAATGAGGACACAGATATTGCTTCGGATAATTCGTTGGCATTATTTGCACAAAATTTCACCATCAACCTGGATGACGTTACAACCCTTGATGCTAAAGCTGCGGCAGAGGTTAAGGCTTGGAATATGAATACAGGTAATGATTTAACTTATAAAGTAAAACCTGACTCAACAGAACTGGCTGCAATTACTGGTGCTCAAAATGCTGGACTCTATAACTTAACATTTTTAGTTCAAGATGATCAAGGTGATCCTGATGCTCAACCTGGACCTGTAGTTAGCAATACGATAACGGTATTCGTAACCGATGATAATACAAAAGTAAATGGCGATTTGATTTTGTTCGCAAATGATTTTAATTTGCACTTGGATGAAGTAGCGGATGCGACAAGCGATAGTTTGAAAAACTTGAGCGGAGCTAAGGCGTATAAGATTTCAACGGCAGGAGAGTTACCTGATGCCAATATTACCGCAGATACAACTGCAGTTAAAGGAGCGACTGCTGTCGGGCCGGTTAACGTAAGTATTACTTATAGTGATGGTACGGATACGGTGACAACGGTGGTTGCTTCGATTATTGATGATAACACGGTTATTAATGATAGTGAAGCGATTTATGCAACCAACTTTAAGGTTGCTGTAAATGATGTGGCTGGGTTGGATGATGATGCGATTATTACGCGGGCCAACGCAAAAGCTTGGAATATGAAGGATGGTACGGGAATAGATATTTCAGTAAATGGTGCTATTCAAGCAACTGCTGGAGCATATTCGGTGACTTTTTCAACTGATGCAGGTACTGAAAAGACTATTATTGCAACTGTTTTTGATGATGATATGGTGATTGATGATGCTAAGGGCAAAGCGATTTATGCTAGGAGCTTCACTGTGGATATCGCTCAAGTAGATACTTTGAATAGTGCGGCGATTATTGATTTAGCTGGTGCGCGGGCATGGAGCACAATTGATGGCAGCGATATTGATGTGAGCGTTGCTTCAAATGGTATTCAGAAACTTGCCGGTGTTTATGACGTTACGTTTACTACGGATGCTGGAACAACCCGAGCTGTAAAGGTGACGGTTAAAGATGACAATACCGTGATTGATAATGGTGAGGCTTTATATGCAACTGATTTTAGAATAAGCAGTGATGAAGTTGATGGTCTGGATGATGTTACTGTCAATGCCAAAGCTGGGGCAAAAGCTTGGAAACTGAATGACGGTTCGTCAGTCAGTTTCACTACGGAGTTTTCCTCAATAGTAAAAACACCAGGAACATACCCGGTTACTTTTACAACTGATGCTGGAACAAGTGCGGTCATTTATGCGACTGTTTATGATGAGGATACAGTAATCGATGATAATAATGACGAAGCAATATATGCGCGTGATTTTATTGTGGATAAGTCAGCAGTTGCGACATTGGATAAAACTGCTGTTGATGATTTGGCAGCGGCTAAGGCTTGGAAACTTGAAGATGGCAGTACAGTGACTTTTGCTACCGATTTTGCTGCAATTCAAGATCAGGTTGGTGCGTATCCGGTTGCGTTTACTACAACAGCAGGGACAACTATAAGCGTAATTGCTTCAGTTGTTGATGCGGATACAACTTTTGATGATGTAAATAAAGAAGCAATATATGCACATAATTTTACAGTGACAACAGATGAAGTGGCAACGTTATCAAAAACAATTGTGGATGGTAAAGCTGAGACGAAAGCTTGGAATACTGATACGGGAGCTTTGTTAACTTGGGTAACTGATTTTAGTGCTGTGCAAAGTGCAGCTGGTGCGTATCCGGTGATATTTACTACAACAGCAGGAACGACACGGACAATTATGGTTAGCGTTACTGATGATGAAACGATTGTTGATCCGGTAACGAATGAAGCGCTTCGGGCAACTGATTTTATTGTTAATTTAAATAATGTTGCTACCCTCGATAAAACCGCTGTGGATACTTTAGCTGGTGCAAAAGCATGGAAACTTGAAGATGGTAGTCCGGTTACATTTACAACTGCCTTTAGTATTGCTGAGCAAGTCGGGGTTTATCCGGTAACCTTTACAACTGATGCGGGAACGAGCAAGACAGTTCTGGCTTCGGTTGTAGATGGTAATACTAATTATGATGTTAATCATACTGTGGCACTTTATGCCAATAATTTTAGTGTCGCACTTGAAGATGCAGCAAATCTAAATGAGGCTATGGTTAAAGACGCAACTCATGCAGCTGTGAAAGCATGGAATATGACGAGCGGCGCAGATGTTACTGCCAATATAACTGTGAATAGCAGTGAGTTACAAGCGATTCAAAATGCATCTAATGCTGGACCGTATTCACTGACGTTTGAAGTTGTTGAAGCGGGAGCAACAGTGAATAAAGTTATTACAGTTTTTGTTACTGATGATAATACTATTGTTGATCCGGATAAGAATGTTGTGTTGTATGCAAATGATTTTACAATGCAATTAATTGACGCGGCATCAGCAACGAGTGCTCAAGTTAAGACTTTAACTGATGCAAAAGCATATAACTATGCGACTGGAGCGCAACTTTCAGACACTAATATTAGTGCAGATGTTTCGGCGCTAAATACGGCATCGGTCGCTGAGCCGGTGAATGTGCCGGTTATATTTAATGATGGTAATATAATTACTCAGGTAGTGATTGGCTCACTCATTGATGAAGATACCGCGCTTGATCCAGATAAAAATGAGGCTTTGCATGCGGCGAACTTCACGCTTGATAAGAGTGAAGTCAGTGGCTTAACCAAAACAATTGTTGATGGAAAAGCCGGTGCGAAAGCGTGGAAACTTTCGGATGGAAGTACAGTGACTTTTGATACTGACTTTACAGCGATTGCCGAGGCAGCTGGTGCTTATCCAGTGACATTTACAACGACAACTGGAGTGACGAAAACTGTCTACGCAACTGTGACTGACAGCGATACAATAGTAGACCCTGCTAAAGATACGGCAGTATATGCAGCGAACTTTACGCTTGATAAGAGTGAAGTGAGCGGCTTAACTAAAATGATTGTTGATGGAAAAGCCGGCGCGAAAGCATGGAAACTTTCGGATGGAAGTGAAGTGACTTTTGACACTGACTTTACCGCAATCCAAGCACAGGCTGGCGTGTATCCAGTAAGTTTTACAACGACAACTGGAGTAAGCAAAACAGTTTATGCAACGGTAACTGATGCGGATACAATTGTAGATCCGGATAAAGATACCGTGTTATATGCAGCAAACTTTACTCTTAATAAGAGTGAAGTCAGCGGCTTAACCAAAGCAATTGTTGATGGAAAAGCTGAGGCAAAAGCATGGAAATTATCAGACGGAAGTGAAGTTGCTTTCGATACTGATTTCACAGCAGTTGCCGAGGCAGCTGGTGCGTATCCGGTGACCTTTACGACGACAACAGGAGTGACGAAAACAGTTTATGCAACAGTAAGTGATGCAGATACAGTTGTTGATCCAGCTAAAGACACGGCATTATATGCACATGGCTTTATGATTGATAAAACTGAAGTAGCTGGTTTAACAAAAGCAATTGTTGATGGAAAAGCTGAGGCAAAAGCATGGAAGTTATCAGATGGAAGTGAAGTTGCTTTCGATACTAATTTCACAGCGGTTACCGAAGCAGTTGGCGTGTATCTGATAGTCTTCACTACGACAACCGGAGTGGAGCAGACAGTTTATGTGACGGTAACTGATAATAATACTGTTATTAATGGTGATGAAGCATTGTATGCGCGTAACTTCAGCATGGAAGCGAGTGATGTGGCAAGTTTAGATGATACCCAAATCATTTTGCTTGCCGAAGCAAAAGCATGGAATATTAATGATGGTAATAGCATTCCATTCACAGTAGATGCCAGCCAATTGCTTGCGGAAGTCGGAACGTATCCGGTCACATTTGCTACAGCGGCAGGAACAGAGCGAACTATTTATGTTACGGTTGTTGATGATAACACCGTAGTTGTTAATGATGAAGCGTTGTATGCCCATAGTTTTATTATAAATATTGATGAAGTAGCTGGGTTGGATGAAGCAACGGTTCTTGCGAAATCTGAAGCGAAAGCGTGGAATGTTAATGATCTTTCGCCAGTCAGTGTATCAGCTGATTTCAGCATGATTTCAGCAAAAGCTGGCGCGTATCCAGTGCAAGTGAAAACGGTGCATGGAACAACAAGAACAGTTTATGCTACAGTAGTTGATGATAAGACGGTAGTAACCGGTGATGTTGCGGTTCGTGCTGACAACTTTGAACTTTTGGTAAGCCAAGTTGCCGGACTGAGCGATGCGCAAGTACGGGAATTAGCTGGATTCCAGGCGTGGCTAGTTAACGGCGGACAAGATGTCAGCGATTACTTCAATGTTGATTACTCACAGGTTGTAGGGGCTGTTGGCAGCTATGCAGTTATTTTTGATGGAACTGCCATACAGCAGTACAGTGGTGATTTGATTAGTAAGACGGTTATTGCTAATGTAGTTGCCGATCCAATCAATCCAGATTTGCCAATTACCGGAGGTAACGAGTTTGAGTTTGGGCTTATTGGCTTGCTGAGTGTTATAGCTGGTGCAGCTTTGATTATTCGTCGAAAAAACCGATAATGGTCAAAACCAGGTCTTCCGCGGAAGACCTGGTTTTTTATTTTTCTTTAAAAAAGTATTGACCTTCACGTAACGTAAGGGTTTATGATATGATTATCAGGAGGTGACGAGATTATGGAGTATACAGTGCAGAAACTGGCGCAACTGGCAGGAGTGAGCAGCAGGACGCTGCGTTATTATGATGAAGTTGGTATTTTGAAGCCGGCACGAATTAATTCATCCGGTTATCGGATTTATGGTGCTCTTGAGGTTGAGCGGTTGCAACAAATTTTATTATATCGCGAGCTTGATGTCAGTTTGGAGACGATTAAGTCAATTATGTTGGATCCACAATTTGATATGCAGTCAGCATTGGCACATCATCTCGCTCAGTTGCTGAAAAAGAAAATGCGGTTAGAGTTACTTATTAATAATGTTGAGAAAACGATGGCTGCCAATAAAGGAGATGAAACTATGACTGATAAAGAACGTTTTGAAGGATTGAAGCAGCAACAGTTGGCTGATAATGAGGCTAAGTATGGTGCTGAGGTTCGTGAAAAATATGGTGAAGCGGCAGTGGCGGCTTCAAATAAGATGTATGCCAATATGTCGTTTGAAGAGCATGCCGAGGTTGAGCGTATTAATGATGAAATGTTTGTGGCGCTTAAAGCAGGCTTTGCGACTGGCGATGCCGGGAGCGAAGCGGCGCAACAGGCGGCTGATCTACATCGCCAATGGCTGCAGTTTTTTTGGCCGGAATATAGTGCAGAGGCACATCGAGGGATTACCCAGATGTATGTTGATGATGAGCGGTTTGCGACTTTCTATGATAAGGAGCAGCCGGGCTTAGCTGAGTTTTTGCGTGATGCAGTTTTGATTTATACGAGTAAATAGGTTGTTTGAAAAGCGCTGCCGCCGGTTGAACGGCGGTGCTTTTTTTGTTTCTTTAAATAAAAAAGCTATTATAGTTGACATTGTGTAAGAAATATTATACATTATGTATGTAATAAATTACTTTTGAAAGGGGTTATTGATTATGACTTATAGTAGTAAGAAGACTATTGCTAGTGTATTTGGTGGTATTTTGTTAGTTATTGCATATATTATTTATGGATTTAGCGCTTGGGCGCCAGCCGGTGATGATTTGCAGGGGTGGGCGATTGCGTTGCTGATTTTTATTAGTGCCGGGATTGTTGTTAGTATTGTGATTCAGATTTTATTTAATATCGGAGCTTCAATTGGCATTGCGATTCAACAGCGTGATCGTGATGACAAGGAAGTTGAAAGGGATATTGAGCGGGTTATTAAGTCGAGCGATCTGGAAGATGAAATGTATAAGTTGATTAGTATGAAGGCTTTGCGGGTAAGTTTTGTTATTGTTAGTGCTGGGTTTATGGTTACGCTTGGTTTATTTGCTTTAGGATTTTCACCGGTGTTTGGTTTAAATGTTTTGGCGGCAGCATTCTTTGTTGGTTCAATTGCTGAGGGGATAATGAAAGTGTATTTGAACGAGAGAGGTGTGTAACATGGCAGAAAAGTTGCATATAATTAATCATATTCGCAAGCTACGCTTTTTCGCTGATGAAATGACGCAACTGGAATTGGCGGAAAAGGCTGGTGTTTCGCGGCAAACAATTGTTGCACTTGAAGCCGGTAAATACTCGCCATCACTTGAACTTGCTTTTAAGATTGCTAATGTATTTGCGGTGCCGATTGGTGAGGTTTTTGAATGTCAGCCGAAAAATAGTGAGGTGATAAAATGAGTGGTAAAGCGTTAATAGTTGTTTATTCATATCATCATGGCAATACTGCTAAAGTTGCACAAGCAATGGCGAAGACAGCTCATGCAGAAGTGAAGCAAATTGATGAAGTCACTGAAGATGACATCTTGAATTGCACTTTGCTTGGGCTAGGTGCCGGCATTGATAGTGCCAAACATTATCAGCCGATGCTGGATTTTGCTGAAACGCTCCCGGCAGCTGGTGGACAAAAAGTATTCTTGTTTTCTACTGCGGCTTTAGCGAGTGAGAAGAAGATGGTTAGTGACCATAACACCCTTCGTGATATTGTAACTAAAAAGGGTTATAAGGTTGCTGGCGAGTTCAGTTGCAAAGGATATAATACTAATAGTTTTTTGAAGTTTATCGGTGGAATGAATAAGCGTCATCCTGATGCTGAGGATTTGCGCGCTGCCGAAAATTTTATTGATACTCTGATTGACTGATTGGAGTGAAGGTTGATCCCGGTCAAGAGCCACCCTCTTGACCGGGATTTCTTTTAAAAAAATATTGACGTAAGACGCTGGCTATACTATAATATATAAGTCTGGGTTGCTATATGCCCCTGATTATTTTTAAACCTTATTGATACACCCGGAAGTGTGGGTCAAGAGGATATAATTAACGTCAAGGAATGACGAAAGAGAGGAGGACCTTAAATGCCTACAATCAATCAACTTGTTCGCAAAGGCCGTGAATCAAAAGTAAGAAAAACAAAAGCTCCAGCGTTAGGTGTTGGAATTAACAGCTTGAAAAAGAAACAAACTGAAGTAAATTCACCGCAAAAACGTGGCGTATGTACTCGTGTTGGTACAATGACACCGAAGAAACCAAACTCGGCGCTTCGTAAATATGCCCGTGTGCGTTTATCAAATAGTATTGAAGTTACAGCGTATATTCCTGGTGAAGGACACAACCTTCAAGAACATAGTGTTGTGTTAATCCGTGGAGGACGTATCAAAGACTTACCTGGGGTACGTTACCGTATTATCCGTGGTGCACTTGATACTGCTGGGGTTAATAACCGTAAGCAATCACGTTCACGTTATGGTACTAAACGTCCTAAGTAATTTTTGAAGCATTGAGAAGCGCTCGCAATCTTTGAAAATTGCATAAAATTATTCGGTTACGTATATTTAGATACGCGCCCTCATAATTTTATACAATTTCCTTTGATTTCAATCGCTTTCAAATACTTCAAAATAATAACAATAAACGTAACAAAAATATGAATAAAATTAAAATGGATTAGACTGTGGCGTATTTGAGGAAAAGCCGTGAGATGAAGGAGGAGCGTATCTAAATATACGTGACGACTGAGGCGAGGGGCTTTGACGATGAAGACGACCAGTATCATTCATTTTGAAGGGAGGAAATGACATGCCACGTAAAGGAGCAGTCGCAAAACGCGATGTATTGCCAGATCCGATTTATAACTCGAAAATGGTGACACGCCTTATTAATAAAATTATGATCGACGGTAAACGTGGAACTGCACAAAACATTTTATATGGTGCGTTCAACATTATCGCTGAAAAAACTGAGCAAGAGCCAATGGCAGTTTTCGAACAAGCGTTAGAAAACATTATGCCGATTCTTGAAGTAAAAGCTCGCCGTGTTGGTGGTGCAAACTACCAAGTACCGATCGAGGTAACACCTGAGCGTAAAGTTACATTAGGACTTCGTTGGTTAGTTAATTATTCACGTCTTCGTGGAGAGAAAACTATGGAAATCCGTCTTGCTAACGAAATCATGGATGCTGCTAATGGAAATGGAGCATCAGTGAAAAAACGTGAAGATACACATAAGATGGCAGAAGCAAACCGTGCGTTTGCACACTACCGTTGGTAATAAACTTTGCTTTGCAAGGAGTTTATTAATGGAAAGATTGCAAAATTCTTTATTTGATTGGGCTTTATGTATTTAGAGCACATCAAAGAAATAATTTTGAAAGGAGAGAAAAAATTCTATGGGACGTAAGTTTTCACTAGAAAAAACACGTAATATCGGGATTATGGCCCACATCGATGCTGGGAAAACGACAACAACAGAACGTATTTTGTTCTATACTGGTCGTATTCACAAAATTGGTGAGACTCATGAAGGTGCATCTCAGATGGACTGGATGGAGCAAGAACAAGAACGCGGGATTACAATTACTTCGGCAGCTACAACTGCTGAGTGGAAAGACCACCGTGTAAATATTATCGATACCCCAGGTCACGTTGACTTCACTATTGAAGTTGAACGTTCATTACGTGTACTTGATGGCGCAGTTGCCGTTTTGGATGCTCAATCTGGTGTTGAGCCGCAAACAGAAACTGTTTGGCGTCAAGCAACAACTTATGAAGTACCACGTATCGTATTTATTAATAAGATGGATAAAATCGGTGCTGATTTCAACTACTCTGTTGGAACATTACATGACCGTCTTGCAGCGAATGCACACCCTATCCAATTACCGATTGGTGCGGAAAATACATTCACTGGTATGATCGATTTAGTTGAAATGCATGCTTTATTTTATGAAGATGAATTAGGAAATGATCCTCATATTAAAGAAATTCCTGCTGATATGTTAGCAGAAGCTGAAGAGGCTCGCGCGAACTTAGTTGAAGCAGTTGCAGAATTAAACGAAGATTTAATGGAAAAATACCTTGAAGGTGAAGAAATCACTAAGGAAGAACTGAAAGCAGGTATCCGTAAGGCTACACTTGCAGTTCAATTCTACCCAGTAGTTTGTGGTACAGCCTTCAAAAATAAAGGTGTTCAGCCAATGCTTGATGCAGTAATTGATTACTTGCCGGCACCAACTGATATTCCTGCGATTAAAGGTACTTTACCAAATGGTGAAGAAGCTGAGCGTCACGCTTCAGACTCTGAACCATTCTCAGCATTAGCATTTAAGATTATGACTGACCCGTATGTAGGGAAATTAACATTCTTCCGTGTATACTCAGGTGTCTTAAAATCAGGATCTTATGTACTGAATGCAACTAAAGGTAAAAAAGAACGTATCGGACGTATCTTACAGATGCATGCGAACAGTCGTGAAGAAATCAGCGAAGTATACGCTGGGGATATCGCTTCTGCTGTAGGTTTGAAAGATACTACGACTGGTGACTCATTAACTGATGAGAAACATGAAATCATTCTTGAGACTATCCATATTCCGGAACCGGTTATCCAGGTAGCTATTGAACCAAAATCAAAAGCTGACCAAGATAAAATGGGTATTGCTTTATCTAAATTAACTGAAGAGGATCCAACTTTCCGTGCGGAAACAAACTCTGAAACCGGACAAACAATTATTGCTGGTATGGGTGAGTTACACTTGGATGTTCTTGTAGACCGTATGCGTCGTGAATTCAACGTTGAGGCTACTGTTGGTGCTCCTCAGGTTGCTTATCGTGAAACATTCCGTCAAGCAGCTGAAGTTGAAGGTAAGTTCGTTCGCCAATCTGGTGGACGTGGACAATATGGACACGTTTGGGTTAAATTTGAACCACAAGAAGAAGGTGCTGGATACGAATTCGTTGATGCTGTAGTTGGTGGGGTTGTTCCTCGTGAATACATTAACTCAGTTGATGCTGGTATCCGTAATGCTATGGAAGGCGGCGTTCTTGCCGGATTCCCATTAGTAGATATTAAAGCAACTTTATTCGATGGTTCTTACCATGATGTCGATTCATCGCAAATGGCGTTCGAAATCGCTGCAAGTATGGCTTTGAAAGCTGCTGCTACAAAATGTAAGGCAGTATTGTTAGAGCCAATTATGAAAGTTGAAGTTATTATTCCGGAAGAGTACATGGGAGATATTATGGGTGACATTACATCTCGTCGTGGACGCGTTGACGGAATGGAAGCTCGCGGAAACGCTCAAGTTGTTCGTGCTTTCGTACCACTTGCAGAAATGTTTGGTTATGCAACTACACTTCGTTCATTGACTCAAGGTCGTGGCGTTTATGTAATGCAATTTGACCATTACGAAGACCTGCCAAAATCATTGGCAGAAGAAGCAATTAAAAAAGTGAAAGGATAGTCAAAAATTTTGGCTTCCGGCAATGAATTTTATTGCTATACAGACTTTAAAATAACTTGTCGTGTCGGTAAATTTGCCGATTTGCCGACATGCTCAGCTAAAAATATCGTTTTTGGCTAAAAATTATTGATTTTAGAAGAAATGTTGTTGTATTTTGTAATCAATTTGGTTACAATGATAGCGACAATGTTTAATAAATTTAGGAGGAATTAATAATGGCAAAAGAAAAATTTGACCGTTCAAAACCCCATGTTAATATCGGAACTATCGGACACGTTGACCATGGGAAAACAACTTTAACAGCAGCTATTACTACTGTATTAGCTAAAAATGGTGGAGGACAAGCAATGGGTTACGACCAAATTGATGGTGCTCCTGAAGAACGTGAACGTGGTATTACAATCAATACTTCACACGTTGAATATGAAACAGCAAATCGTCACTATGCACACGTTGACTGCCCAGGCCATGCTGACTACGTTAAAAACATGATCACTGGTGCTGCTCAAATGGACGGAGCTATCTTAGTAGTTTCTGCATCTGACGGACCTATGCCACAAACTCGTGAGCATATCTTACTTTCTAACCAAGTTGGTGTTGGATATATCGTTGTATTCATGAACAAATGTGACATGGTTGATGACGAAGAATTACTTGAATTAGTAGAAATGGATATTCGTGACTTATTAAGCGAATATAACTTCCCTGGAGATGATACTCCAGTAATCCAAGGTTCAGCTTTAAAAGCTCTTGAAGGAGATGCTGGTTATGAAGCGAAAATTCTTGAATTGATGGAAGCTGTTGATACTTATATCCCAACTCCAGAACGCGATACTGACAAACCATTCTTAATGCCAGTTGAAGATGTATTAACAATCACTGGACGTGGAACAGTTGCTACAGGACGTGTTGAGCGTGGACAAATCAACTTGAACGACAACGTTGAAATCGTAGGTTTCGGTGAAACTCGTACAGTTGTAGTTACAGGAATCGAAATGTTCCGTAAATTATTAGACTTCGCTGAAGCAGGAGACAATATCGGAGCATTGCTTCGTGGGGTTGACCGTAACGAAATCGAACGTGGACAAGTATTATCTAAACCAGGTTCAGTTACACCACACAAAAAATTCAAAGCACAAGTTTATGTTTTGAGTAAAGAAGAAGGTGGACGTCATACTCCATTCTTCAATAACTATCGTCCTCAATTTTATTTCCGTACAACTGACGTAACAGGTGTTGTTACATTACCAGAAGGTACAGAAATGGTTATGCCAGGCGACAACGTTGAAATGATCGTTGAATTGATCACTACAATCGCGGTAGAAAACGGAACTAAGTTCTCAATCCGTGAAGGTGGACGTACTGTAGGTGCGGGTTCAGTTGTTGAAATCATGGAATAATCCTGATTTGGATAAATAATAAAAAGACCTCTTGTTACAAGAGGTCTTTTTTGTGTTATACTGAGTGCAGAAAAACATTCAAGGTGGTATCAAGCATGGATAAGGAAGAAATACGAACACGCAGATTGTTAAACCAGAAAATTTTGTCATCAGACTTGAAAACGCCACAAGCAGTAGTCGCTCATATGGGTGCAATGCAAGCGCAAGAATATGCAATGGCTAAATGGGCTGTTGGTCTGCGGGCGCCGGGATTGAAAGATAGCGATATTGAAGCAGCTTTTAATAGCGGCGAGATACTTCGAACGCATATCTTGCGTCCGACCTGGCATTTCGTTGCTCCAGCGGATATTCGTTGGCTCATTGCATTGAGTGCACCTCGAGTACAACAGCAGAATGCCGGTTATTATCGTAAGGTCGGTGTTGATGAGCATTTGTTTGCCAAGGCAAATGCGGTGCTTGAAGCCAAGTTAAGCGGTGGTGTGCAGATGACGCGTACGCAGCTTGCTGAGGAGTTTGCGGCGGCAGGAATTGAAGCTAAAGGCATGGCACTTGCTTATTTGTTGATGAATGCTGAGCTTTGCGGACTTATCTGTAGTGGTGCGCGCGTGGGCAAGCAGTTTACTTATGCATGGCTTGATGATGTGGTGCCAACAACTGCTCCGTTGGCGCACGAAGAAGCGTTAGCGATGTTGTCAGAGCGCTATTTCGCCAGTCGTGGTCCGGCAACGGTGCATGATTTTGCTAACTGGTCAGGACTTACATTAAGCGACGCACGTTTAGGCGCTAGACTGCTTGATGCTTCCTTTGCGGTTGTGACTTTTGATGGCAAAGATTACATTTTCAGGGATAATGGGATGTCATTAGAGGGCTTAAAGGCAACAACGTTTTTGATGCCTGATTATGATGAGTATGGCATGAGCTATAAAGATCGCAGTGCGCTTTCAGCCGGCAGCGAGCTAGTTGCCAGCCAGTCAGATTATAGTCATTGGCTGGTTGCTGAGGGTATGATTGCCGGCACTTGGGAGAAGCAGGTAAAGGGTAAGCACACAGCAGCTATTGTAAAGCCGCTGGTTACAATTGCCAGTGAAGAAGTGGTCGATGCTGCGGTACAACGATACTGTGATTTCTGGGAGTGAAAAAACACCTGGGCCGCCCAGAAGGCGGCCCGGGTGTATAATTTTAACATAAGCCATAGAGATGGTAGTTCATTGCATTTTGCGTTATAATAAGGGCAGCGGAGATGGATGACAATGTGGAATACAAGATATTTTGAGATTAATGAACATGAAATTGAATCTGAACGTTTGCCGGAGCATTTCGCCGGATTTTCGATTATGCAGATTTCTGATTTACATGATAAAGAATATGGTGCTGATAATGAGCTGTTGTTAGCGGCAATTCGTGCTCATCGCACCGATATTTTTGTGGTGACCGGAGATTTGTATGATCATGAAGAGCGAGTTGCTTTGCATTTGATGAGTGAACTGGTGAAATTGGGACCTACTTATTATTGTACCGGCAATCATGAGGCTCGGGTTGAACCGGCTTATTTGGCAGTTGAAGCAGAGATGCGCAAGCTTGGTGTTCATGTGTTGCGGAATGAAGCCGAGGTTATTGAGCGTGGCAATGATCGATTGATTATTGCCGGGGTTGATGATCCTGAGTTTTATTTGAAAACAATTGATGATTCGGTCGTTATTAATGATGAAATACAGGAGGCTTTGGCAATGGTTAAGCCTGGTTTTACGGTGTTGCTGAGTCACAGACCGGAGTTGTTTGCTGATTATGTTGCCAATCATATTGATGTAGTATTTTCCGGTCATGCACATGGCGGGCAGATTCGTTTGCCTTTTAAACCATTTAAAGAAGGTATAGCATCGGTAAATCAGGGATTAGCACCTAAATATACAGCGGGAATTCATACTATGAATCAGACTAATATGGTTGTTAGTCGTGGTTTGACTAATCATGTTTGGCTGCCACGAATCATGAATCCGGCTGAGTTAGTTATTGTTCGTTTGCAGATAAAAAAAGTAGCCGAATAAGCGAAGCAAATCAGTTGAGAATAATTCTGTTTTGCACTATAATAAGTGGAGTGGCAATTTCAGTTTGTAGGGGGACATGGTTGCCATTGTTAAAAAATAACTTTTGTGCTTAACTGTGTGTTGCGTAAGGCAATACACTTTTTTTCTACGTTTCAGTGACGCTTATTTGTCGTGAAATTGCACCATAGTTATGATAGAATAAGAACAGGTGATATTTATTATGAGTCAAGAATATATAGTGGTAAAAGGTGCTCGTGAGAACAATTTAAAGAACATTGATATTAATGTTCCGAAGAACCAATTGGTGGTCATGACCGGACTATCTGGTTCGGGAAAAACTTCATTGGCATTCGATACTATTTACGCAGAGGGGCAACGTCGTTATGTTGAATCATTATCAGCATATGCGCGGCAATTTTTAGGGAATGCTGAAAAACCCGATGTTGATACAATAGAAGGTCTTTCGCCGGCAATTTCGATTGACCAAAAAACAACAGGTCGTAACCCGCGGTCAACCGTGGGAACGATGACCGAAATTTATGATTATTTACGGTTATTATTTGCTCGTGTTGGTGTACCTTATTGTCCGAACCATCATATTCGGATTGAAGCGCAGTCAGTACAGGAAATGGTAGACCGTTTATTGCAATATCCAGAAGCAACTAAAATGCAGGTTTTAGCACCGGTTGTTGACGGACAAAAAGGAACGCATGTTAAAGTTTTAGACCAATTACGGAAAGACGGATATATTCGTTTGCGTATTAATGGTGAAATGATGATGATTGATGACAATATCCAGCTTGAGAAAAACAAGCGCCACACTATTGAAGTAGTCGTGGACCGGATAGCAATCAAAAGCGGCATTGAGTCACGATTATTTGATTCATTGGAAACGGCATTGAAACTTGCTCATGGGCGAATTAAGGTTGATGTTATTGGTGATCAGGAATTAATCTTCAGTGAACAATTCGCTTGTCCGATTTGTGGATTTACAGTTGGTGAGTTAGAACCAAGATTATTCTCGTTCAACTCTCCTTTTGGTGCTTGTCCTACATGTAAAGGTCTTGGTGTTGACTTAAAAGTTGACCCCGAGTTAATTTTAAAACACAAAAATTTAACTGTTGCAGAAAACTTACGTAAAGTTTCTAATGGTATGGGCTGGTCACCGGAATCAATCTATTATTCAATGTTGCGACAAACTTGTGAATCACTAGGTATTGATTTAAGTAAGAAGATTGAAGATTTCACTAAAAAAGAATTAGATGTTATTTTATATGGCTCAAATAAATTGATTGATTATGAGTTCCAGACTGAGTCTGGACGGGTACATCAACGACGTGATACTTTTGAAGGTTTGGTACCAAACCTGGAACGTCGGTATGGTGAAACAACCAGCGAATGGGTTCGTGAACAGATTCGCGGTTGTATGAGTGAACAATCATGTCCTGATTGTCACGGGTTGCGGCTTTCGCCGCAAGCGTTGTCGGTTATCGTTGATAAACGCAATATTGCGGAAGTGACTTCACTTTCAGTTGAGGATGCCTTGCACTATGTGAAGCATTTAGAGCTTAATGAGCGGGAACGCAAGATTGCCAACCTGATCGTTAAGGAGATTCGTGATCGCTTGACGTTCCTTGAGAATGTTGGGATTGGTTATTTGAATTTAAGCAGGATGGCAGCGACGCTTTCTGGTGGTGAGTCGCAACGGATCCGTTTGGCGACGCAAATCGGATCGCGCTTGACCGGAGTTACTTATGTACTTGATGAACCGTCAATCGGCTTACATCAGCGTGATAATGACCGTTTGATTGAAACCTTACAAGGCATGCGTGACCTGGGCAACAGCGTTATTGTTGTTGAACATGATGAAGATACGATGTTAGCGGCAGATACTTTAATTGATATCGGACCGCGTGCCGGAGTTCATGGTGGTGAAGTTGTTGCCATGGGGACACCGGAAGAGGTTATGAAAAACAAGAATTCAATTACCGGGCAATACTTGTCAGGTAAGGAATATATTCCGCTTCCTAAGGCGCGCCGCCAAGGGAACGGACAAACGATAAAGGTTGTTGGGGCAACTGAAAATAACTTGAAAGATATTAATGTTGAGTTTCCATTAGGAACATTGACTTGTATTACCGGTGTTTCTGGTTCAGGAAAATCAACCTTAATCCATGACATCTTATATCGTTCACTTTCAAGCCACTTTTATTCTTCGAAAGAGAAGCCAGGTGCGCATAAGAAAATTGAAGGTTTGGATCAATTGGAAAAAGTTATTGATATTGACCAGTCAGCAATTGGCCGGACACCACGATCAAATCCGGCGACATATACCGGAGTATTCGATGATATTCGTGACTTATTTGCACAAACAAATGAGGCGAAGATGCGTGGTTATCAAAAAGGACGCTTCTCATTTAATGTTAAGGGCGGTCGTTGTGAAGCCTGTCAAGGTGACGGGATAGTTAAGATTGAAATGCACTTCTTACCAGATGTTTATGTTCCATGCGATGTCTGTCATGGAAAACGTTATAACCGTGAAACACTGGATATTCGCTATAAAGGTAAAAATATTTTTGAAGTTTTAGATATGACGATTGATGAAGGATTAGAATTCTTTGATAAAATTCCTAAAATTAAACGTCGTTTACAAACAATTGTTGATGTTGGACTTGGTTATGTAAAATTAGGTCAGTCAGCAACAACGCTTTCTGGTGGGGAAGCACAACGGGTGAAACTCTCAAGTGAGCTGCACCGTCGTTCTAACGGCCGCAGTATTTATATTCTTGATGAGCCAACAACCGGACTTCATATTGATGATGTGAAGCGCCTGATTGAAGTATTGCAACGAATTGTTGATACTGGCGATACGGTAATTGTTATTGAGCATAATCTTGAAGTTGTAAAAGTAGCCGATCATATTATTGACTTAGGGCCTGAAGGCGGGGACCGTGGTGGACAAGTGATTGCTACCGGTACACCTGAAGAAGTTGCTCAAGTAAAAGGCTCATATACCGGGTTATACTTGGCAAAAATTCTTGAACGGGATAAAGATCATCCGCGGATTTAATTTTTGGGGAAAAGTTGGGCCGGAGCCAGCAGTTTACTGCTGGCTCCGGCTTTTTTGTTAGGTGCAATAAAGCTTTGATGTGCTATAATGGGTATAAGATTTTTCAATGAAAGCTGGGATAGTAATGTTTGAAACACCGCAACAATATATTGAGTCGTTGCCGGAGATTGCGCAGGCTTGGATGAATGAGTTTATTGATTATACGGCAGCAAAATATCCGCAGGTGCCTTTGGTGATGTTTCGCCAGCGGCCGATGTTTAAGTTCAGCGATAAGTACACTGAGGGTTATGTGATGTTTACTGCGGCTTCGACGCATTTTACCGTGCATTCAATGGAGTTTGATTTGGTGGAAGCGATGAAAGAAAAGTTGCCGAAGGCGAGTTTTGGCAAGGGTAGCATTAAGGTGAAATTTAATGATGAGGCGGCGAAGCCGGCGCTATATGAGTATGTTGATGCGGTTATGGCGCGACACGGTTATGCGGAGGCGAAGTGATGGAGTTCAAAAAGCAGTTTTTTGAAGTGATTGATTCGACGAATCGGTATGCCCTTGAGCATGAGTGTGCACACGGAATGGTTATTTATACTGATGAGCAGACTGCCGGGATAGGTCGTTTTAAACGACCGTGGCAAGCTGCGGCGGGTATGAATGTGATGATGAGTATTTGTGTCGATATTCCTGAGGAGAGCCGAGCGGTTATTGGCCGGTTGGCGCTCTTCTGCGGGTTGGCGGTTACTGCGGCTTTGCAGCAGTTAGGTGTTGAAGCGCAAGTGAAGTGGCCGAATGATGTGCTTGTTGCCGGTAAGAAGCTTGCCGGTATTTTGGTTGAGACGCGTGGTAGCAAGGCAGTTATTGGCATTGGTCTCAATGTAAATCAGCTTGATTTTCCTGATGAGGTTGCTGCGAAGGCGACGTCACTTGCTTTAGTCACGGGTACGGAGCTTGACCGAGATGTTGTGATGGATGCTGTGTTAGGGCAGTTTGCGATATATTTTGATCGATTTGTTGCCGGCACCACGGATTTTGTTGCTGAGTATGAGCGGATTATGTATGGTCTTGGTTCTTGGGTTAAGGTTGATGCCGATCAGGTGTTGTTGCTTGGTATTGATGCAAGTGGTACTTTACGGATTCGGGATGAGATTGGAATGGAGCGTTTGGTGTATAGCGGAGCGATAAGTTTTGAGTCGGTGTATGCAGATATGCTATAATAGAATTGGTTTTGAAATAGCCGCTTATTTGAGCGGCATTTCGAGCGGGATTGAAGTTTTTTTAAGCTTCAAATTTTACGAGAATAGAGAGGATGTCGTCGATGTCACATACTATTGAGAGAATGACTGTTGGTGAGTTACAAATTACTTTGGGACTTACAGCCTTATATGAAGGTTTTGATGATCAGCGGATTATTAATGATGATTCGGTTTCACGACCTATTTTGGAGATGACTGGTATTTTTGAATACTTTAATAGTACGCGGGTACAGGTTATTGGAAATCAGGAAATGGAGTTACTTGACTCTTTGGAGCCGCATGTAGCTGAAGAGCGAATTAGTAAGTTATGTAGCTATACCGATATTCCGGCAATCGTGCTTTCGCGTTCGCGTCAGGCACCACAATATATGATTGATCGTTGTCGTGAGAGCGGGATTCCGCTTTTTTCTTCGGCGTCAATTACAACGATGCTGATTGCTAACTTGTCACGCATTTTACGGGAGTATTTTGCCCCGCAGACTAATATGCATGGGGTTATGCTTGATGTTAAAGGTATTGGTGTAATTATCACCGGCGAGAGCAGTATCGGGAAAAGTGAGACTGCGCTTGAGTTGGTAACGCGTGGCAATCAGTTGATTAGTGACGACCGGGTTATTGTATATGAAGTTGAACCGGGGATGTTGATCGGTAAGGCGCCGCGAGTTTTAGAGCGGATGATGGAAATTCGTGGCTTGGGCATTGTTGATATTATGACGATGTACGGTGCGGGTTCATTCCGGCAGAAGAAAAGTTTATCACTAGTCATTCAGTTGGTTGAGTGGACGAAGCAGATTGATTACGATCGAATTGGTTTACAGACCCAGCAGATGCAGATTTTGAATACGATGGTGGACCGCATTATCTTGCCGGTTCGTCCGGGACGAAACACGGCAACTTTAATCGAGTCAGCGGCGCTGAATCAAAAGTTGCGGCGGCTCGGTATCAATAGTGCGGAAGCATTTATTGAGCGTTTGAGTCAGTCGATTTCGCAAAGCGAAATCGGTGAGGAAGGTACAGGTGTTGACAATGAGTAATCCGGCATTGGATTTAGGCATATTTAAAATACACTGGTATGCGATTATTATTGTAGTTGGGGCGATTATAGGGTTGTTCTTTGCGTATCGCGAGGCCAAAAGATTTAAGGTATCGTTGGATACGGTTATGGATTTATTCTTATATATTTTTATTGCCGGTATTATTGGAGCGCGTATATATTATGTCGTTTTTGAATGGCAGCAATTTGCCAGTGATCCGATGAAAGTCTTTGCGATTTGGAATGGTGGTTTGGCAATTTACGGCGGCATTATCGGCGGTGGAATTGCCGGACTAGTGTATTGTTATGTGAAGAAAGTTAATTTCTGGCTTTTCACTGATATAGCGATGCCATCGGTATTGTTGGCTCAAGCAGTCGGTCGTTGGGGTAACTTTGTAAACATTGAGGCTTATGGCGGCATTGTTCCGGGTATTGATTTGGCAGCACAACATGATTTCTTGAAGGGATTATTTTTGCCGGATTTCATTATTGACCGGATGTTGATTAATGGCGCATACCATCACCCAACCTTTTTATATGAAAGTATTTGGAGCGTTATTGGCGTATTAATTATCTTTCTGATTTTACGACGCTGGAAAGGTTTGCTTTTGGGCGAAATTACAGCATTTTACTTTATATGGTACGGGATTGGTCGTTTCTTTATTGAAGGAATGCGTACTGATAGTCTCTACATTTTCG
Organism: Culicoidibacter larvae; assembly: GCF_005771635.1. Classification (GTDB taxonomy): domain Bacteria; phylum Bacillota_I; class Bacilli_A; order Culicoidibacterales; family Culicoidibacteraceae; genus Culicoidibacter; species Culicoidibacter larvae. The sequence continues at coordinate 353,668 of NZ_VBWP01000001.1, forward strand.
ACACTTTCAGAGTTTCGCAATTGTTATCATTACTGTTGATAGCAGTAGCACTCGGGATTGTCATTTGGCGACGAGTCGCCCGTAAGTATATGACGCCATATCGCGAGGCTAAGCCATATCTAGGAATAACAAACGAAGCGGAGGAAACTGCACATGTATGATACTTATTTATTTGATGTTGATGGGACATTGTTGGATACAAATGAATTGATTTTAAATTCATTTGAGTACGTATTGAAAAAATACTTCCCGGCGCGGACCTATGATCGTAAAGATTTAGTCCAATTTACCGGACCAACGCTGATCCAAAGTTTTAGTGCTTTGAATCCGGAACATGCTGAACAAATGGTGATTGATTACCGCAAATATAATTTAGAGCATCATGATGAAATGGTGAAAATTTTTCCCAATGTTGAGTTGACTTTGGAGCAACTGAAGCAAGACGGCAAACAACTCTCGGTTGTTTCCTCTAAAAAGAACGATGTGGTTATGCGCGGTTTGAAATTATTTAACATCGACCAATATTTTGATATTGTAATTGGTGCGGATGATGTTGAAAAACATAAGCCGGAGCCGGAACCGTTATTGAAAGCATTACAATTTTATAACGAACCAAATTATGCTATAATGATAGGTGACAACAGCCACGATATTGACGGCGCAAAAAATGCCGGCATTGATTCTGTTGGTGTTGCCTGGAGTTTGCGCGGGCGCGACTTTATAGCCGCACTGCAACCGACATATGTTATTGATGATATGAAGGAATTGCTGAATCTTCGCAAATAAAAAAGCAGATGTTTTGAAAAATTAAAGTATAAAGGTGGAACAATAAATGGAAATTTATGATGTAATAATTATTGGTGCCGGTCCTGCAGGGATGACGGCAGCCGTATATGCCAGCCGGGCAGAACTAAAAACGCTTATTCTTGAAGCGGGAGCTCCCGGTGGAAAAATGTTGAAAACAATGGAAATTGGTAACTGGCCGGGGATTGTTGAAGCAAAAGGACCTCAGTTAGCAATGGAAATGTATAAACATTCAACAGCTTTCGGAGCGAAATTTGATATGGGCGATGTTGAACGCATTGATCTTGATGGCGATATTAAAGTTGTTAAGTTAGCGAACGGCAAAGAGTTCCGTGCTAAAACAGTAATTTATGCAACCGGAACTAAAGAACGGACATTGCATATTCCCGGACGTGAAAAAATGGAAGGCCGCGGAATTTCTTATTGTGCGATTTGTGATGGTGCATTCTTCCGTAATCGTGATGTTGTCGTTGTTGGTGGCGGTAACTCAGCGCTTGAAGAATCACTACACTTAACTAGCTTAGTCAATAAAGTGTACTTGATTCAAATTATGGACAGCTTTAATGCTGAAAAAATTACTGTCGATAAAGTTATGGCAAACGATAAAATCGAAATCCATATGGAAAGCGAAGTTATCGAAGTGCTTGAACGCGAAAATAAAATGGGCGGCGTATTAGTACGCAACAATAAAACAGGTGACGTAGACGAGATTATGGCTGATGGGATGTTTATTTACATCGGTGCTGATCCGGTAACTGCACCGATTGCGCATCTAGGAATTACTGATGAACATGGATACATTTTGGTGAATGACAAAATGGAAACCAGTGTTCCGGGAATTTACGGTGCCGGTGACGTGAACTCGAAAGTGTTACGTCAGATTGTAACTGCCGTGAATGATGGTGCGATTGCGGCGCAAGAAGCATTAGCATACATTCAAAAATCTGAATAAAATGAAGTTTGAGATGAAAGTCGGGGTTGGCCCGACTTTCATCTTTTTTTTCGTCATAAAAGTGATATAATAGGGAGTAAATGAGCGTTAGAAAGAAGGATTCTTGTGCAAAAATTTTATTTTGATGATGCCGAAGCCGGTCTGGTTCGGGCATCATGCCATCCGTTATTCCGTAAGTATTTCAGTGATGATTTCTATTATGATATTTTGGATGATTATTCACCTTTTGGCAATGATGATGGCGCCGATACTTTATATGAGCTTGAAGAGTGGCTAAAGAAGTATGCCGATACTGAGCCGTTGCGTGATTTCCTTGAGGACTTAGCAGTAAAATGGGATTTTGAGATAGATGAGAGTGAATGGGACTTACTCGAGCGCGAACGAATTGTTGATATTTTGCATGATGCACCGTATGCTTTTGATTTAACTGATCGGATTTTTATTGCTACTGCTTTTGGTCAGATAAAAGTGAGCGGTACTTTGAGTGCTGATATTAAAGCATTGGCTGATTGTGCTTTTGAGCGGCAATTAATGATTGTTGATATTTATCAGTATGATGAACCACTTTTAGTTGAGCGCTTAAAGCAGATGCAAGGCGATTTGACTGCCTGTTATGAGGAAATCTGGGCACAAGGATTTCCTAAGTTATACATTCATCGTGGCGAGAAGCTTGAAGAAATTGAACATATTTCATGGAATAACCTTGATAGCTATATTGATGTTTTGAACGAGACGACAATTGCAACTTATTTTATTTTCGAGAATGAGGCTGGATTTCTGCAATGCGCCGGTGCTGACGATGAGTTTATTGTTGAATTTCGTGATGTTGATGAGAATGATTTTCATCACTATATTCTTGGGAAAGAGCCAATTACTAAGAAGCATCAGACCTTCAGTTATGGCGGCGTTAGCCGGGATTTGTTCGGCTACGAAGTTTTAAGTATCGATGACGTCACGTATATTTTAGAAACGTTTTATAATCATCATATGGTACCGCGTGAGTATTTGCTACGAAATATTTCCAGGGAATTTCAATAGGATAATCGGGAACCCTCTGCGAGTCAAGCTCGCAGAGGGTTCTGCACATTTTGCGGGTGCACCCGCAAAATGTGCGCTTCTACCAGTAAAGAAAAAGCGCTATACTTGAGTTACAAAGAAAAGGGGTTTTTAAAATGACAAAGACGTTAAAGGGTATGACGTTGGCACTTGGGTTAGCAACTTTACCGATGTTGCTGGGGCTGGTTGTAATGATACTTACTGGTTGGACATGGATTGATACTGATAAGGGATTGGAAAAAATAATTGTTGGTGGCTTGGCATTAATAGTTATTTCGTTTGTTTTATTTGTTCTATTTATTTGGCTGATTGCTGATACTGTGTACGCCATTGTTGTATTGGTACGCGCGTCAACTGAATCAAGCGTTGGCGGAATTGTTAGCACGATTATCACATTGGTTTACAATGCGGTTGTGTTTGCTTGTGTGATAATATTTTTTATGATTTTTGATTACGGGATAGAAATTTGTATGGTGCTGCTGGTTCTGGGGGTTGCAACGATGCTGATGAATATAATTGTCAGTCTTGCTAGTGTTGAGCAGTCGTTGTTGGAAAATGAGAAAACTCCGACCTTCTAGAGGTCGGGGTTTTTGCTTTTTCATAGGAGTTATTGACAGGAAAACATTTTTTGCGTATCCTTAATTTAACAGCTAAAACTTGAATGATAACGAGGTGAGCAATGTGAAGGGGAAAGTGGCTATAATTTTATTACTGGTAATTGCTCTTGGCGGTTTAGGTTTCGGTGTGGTATATTTCTTTTTAAATCAGCCGGAAACAGATAAGAATGTTGCGACTGCAACCGCTGCTAACTCTAGTGATAACAATCAAGTTAGTACACAGAACAATGTAAATTTCAGTGAGTTGTTTGCTGAACTTGGGTTGGATAATAATGGTGGCGAAACCAATGCGTCGGGAGTATTTTACAAAGATGGCATTTTGGTTGCCAGTAAAACGTATTGTTTACCTTCAGATTATGCTCCCGGTGAGAGCTGGGAGGCACGCAGTGCATTTGAAAGTATGGCTGAGGATGCTCGTAATCAGGGCATTGAGCTGACCGCGTTTAGTACTTATCGTGATTATGCCACTCAAGAGCGAATTTATAATCGTTATGTACAGGCGGATGGTCAGGCGGCCGCGGATCGTTATAGTGCTAAGCCGGGATGCAGCGAGCATCAAACCGGACTGGCTTTTGATATTGGCGGACCGGATAGTTCGCGTTGGGCCGAGACAACTTTTGATGGTACCCGTGAAGCTGTTTGGTTGGAGCAAAATGCACATAAATATGGTTTTATTATGCGCTATCCACAAGGAAAAGAGCATATTACCGGATATATGCCGGAATCATGGCACTATCGGTATATCGGCAGTCAAGCCACAGACATTTACAATAGCGGACTCACCTTGGAAGAATATTTAGGAATATAAAAAAGCGACAGAGCCAAATCGGCTCTGTCGCTTTTTGTTTTATTTATCATCGGCACGCCAACCAAGAATTTTTTCGAGGTTAACATTGCGGGTGCTTGAAAGAATGTTATTTTTAATGGCCGGATCAACCGTATCAAGTTGCTTGATGAGCTGCTTAATCTCGCTGCGTTTAGAAGCCGTTCTTCCGGCTGCCACAGTGCAGCCGCAATTCATCGCCTGAATACCATTTTGTTTGGTATAGCGGATGATGTCAGCTTCTTCAACATAATAGAGCGGTCGAATCAATTGCACATCGAAATTTTTTGCCGGCAGAATTGGCAGCATCGATTCAAACTTCCCGGCATAAAAGATGTTGAGCAGAATTGTTTCCAGGACATCATCATAATGATGTCCGAGGGCCAATTTGTTGCAACCATGTTCCGTCGCTTTGGCGTACAGACTGCCACGCCGCATCTGCGCGCACTGGTAGCAAGGGAATTCCTTACTGCGTGCCTCAGCGCGTTCAAAGATGTTATCAGCATAAATCTCTGCCGGTATCTCAAGATGTTTGAGGTTAGCTTCGAGTGCTACCAGGTTTTCTTGATGAAAACCTGGGTTCATAGCGATCAAGACAAGCTCGAAGTCAAAGAGCTTGGTCCGTTGCAAAGCTTGGAACAATTTTGCCAGCAGTAGGCTATCCTTGCCGCCGGAGATGGCGACAGCGATGCGGTCGCCGTCTTCAACGAGGTTGAATTCCTTGATGGCGCGGATAAATGGCGCCCAGAGATGGCGGCGGTAAGTTTTATGGATGCTGCGCTCGATGGTTTGGCAGTCCTGAAGTTCAACTTCGGGAATGATTATCGGGCAGTTAGGGGTTGCGAGTGTTGACATGGTTTTCTCTCCTTTTTCATGTTTTATTATACTTGAATTTGTGGTTGAGGGAAAGGGCTGTTGCAAGACTAGGTGGAGTACATAATTTTAATTATGTACTTTTGGTTTTCTCAAAAAGAATATATAATGAAGGTAATGGGAGAAGTAGCGGAGGTTGATGAAATGGAAAATAAGAAGCCGGAGTATTTATATCACTATACTAATATGGCAAGTTTTAAAAGTATTTATGACAGCGGGACGTTGCGCTTGCATGAACATAAACATTTGAATGATTATAATGAAATCAGATTATTCTTTAAATTAATTCGTCGGGCTGTTGAGGAGTTGTCTGAGGGTGATGTTTTATTTAAGCAATATTATAGCGGTAAACGTTTTTATCCGGAAATTTCAAAGCAGCAGGGGTTAGATACGGTTGATTATTTTGAACAAATGATTATTAGCAATGATTGTTTTAATGTATTTATCCTGTCGCTTTCGGAGTTACCGGATGAGCAAGTGTTATGGAATAATTTTGCTAAGGATTACGGGCTGAACTTTGAGTTATCTTTTGATTTCCTGGAGAGTAAAGTAAATAGCCGGCTGGCTGATGCCAGTGAGTGGGTGCTGCCGCAATATTTTTTACAAAAAGTACATTATATTGATACATTAAGCGATGCAGCTTTGACGGAGTTTCTTGATAAGTGGATTATTGTGCGAAATTATGCCAAGGTAAGCGATTTTGATATGCAGAATGAACATGTTCATCTTGGCGAGAAAGGCAACTTGCCGGGTTATCGCACGGGGATGGATGCACTAAAAGCCTTTAAGTGTACGCCTGATTGTAATTGCGCAAAATGCGACGACTTGGTGACTAAAGCTATCTTGTATGATGGTGATGAACATCGAAACGCAATTTCAACGCTTAAGACCTTAATTAATGATGTGCTCTTCGTCTTAACCCGGTCAACATTTGAGAGCTATGAGGCATTTAAAGATAATTTCGAGGCGCGCTTTTTAAACCGGAGTTCGGATGAACAAAATCAATTAGCGCTCTTTAAAATTTACACCTTACTTTCATATATGGGAACAATTAAAGATAAATTTTACCGCGGTGAAGCAGAATGGCGGATCATCGCTTCTTATGTTCAAGAGGACAGCGCGATTAAGTACGAGTATTACGGAGAGCAATTGCTAACTGCATTTGTCAATTTGGCATGGGATGCTGATGAATATATTACTCAGCGAGTGATGTTGTCAGGGATTTATAATTATATGCACATTGATAAGTTCATTCAACAAGAGAAGAATCTGACAAATTATATAAAAGATACTGAAATAAGCGTAAGCATTTCTCGGGCTTTTTTAAGAAAATAATCATAGCGGAGATACTTCCAGCGTTGCTGGAAGTATCTCCGTTTATTTTTGGTAGCCGACTGCGCTAAAAATTATGCTTGTGGACGGCAATCGGGTTTGTTATAATTGGAACAATATATTAAAAGAGGTGATTTGTATGAATGAGATTTTAGCAAAGTTTGCAGTGATTGACGGAGAGCGGATTATGTTGCGACCGGTTAAGGTAAGTGATGCTGAAGCTATGTTTGCATACACCAGTAAGCCGGAGGTAGTTAAGTTTATTACTTTACTGGTGAGTGAGAGTGTAGAGCAGACGCGTAAGGGGATTGCTGATTATTTTGAAGTAGCGCCTTTAGGCAAGTACGGACTTGCATTGAAATCAAGCGGAGCCTTTATGGGGACGCTTGATATTCGGGTTGATGAAGAGAATAAGTCAGCTGAGATTGGTTACGCTTTGAATCCTGAGTTTCAAGGGCATGGCTATATGAGTGAAGCGGTTGATTTGTTGTTATCGCTTGGTTTTAAAGAGCTTGGTTTGGAGCGGATGTTCGCCATGTGTGCGGCACAGAATACGCCGTCTGAGCGAGTGATGATTCGGGCCGGGATGACTTATGAGGGAACGTTGCGTAAGGCTTCGTTCCATAAGGATATGTTTTTGGATATGAAGTATTATTCGATATTGAAAGACGAGTATTTTGCTGCGAAGTAGTGAGCGGGTGGTTGTATGAGTAGTTATAATGAGGTGCTTGCGGAGCACCGTTATCTTGAAAGTGAACGCTTGCATTTGCGTCCGGCGCACCTCGATGATGCGCCGGCGTTGTTTGCTATGAGCCAGAGTGCTGAGTTCCTGAGGTATATGACGTGGAGTGCTGATAGGGATCTGGCTGGCGCCGAGCGACGCCTGGCTTCTTACTATATTGGTGCGCCGCTTGGTAAGTACGCGGTGGAGCTGAAAGCGACAGGGGCGTGTATTGGTTTTGTTGATTTACATTTTTTTGATGAGGTGGCGCGCAGTGCTGAGATAGGTTATTTGCTGAATCCCGAGTTTCAGGGGCATTGCTATGTGACAGAAGCGTGTAAGTGTTTGCTTGCACTTGGATTTGAGGTGCTAGATCTGGTGCGGATAAGTGCGCGTTGTGATGTGCGCAATGAGGCATCGCTTGCTGTGATGGAGCGTATCGGGATGCAGCGCGAGGCTTTGATGCGGCGGCAGGAGTTCTGCAAGGATGAGTTTTGTGATATGTTGCATTACTCGATTTTGGATACAGACTATTTTGGGTAGAATGTTGAAAGCAACGGGTGCTTGTCACCCGTTGCTTTTTCTTTTCCTCCCATAGACTTTGGGCAGTAAAATTGTTACAATAGAGGCAGAATATTTTTTGTAGCAGAGGAGCGGACATGCAATGAATGACAAGAAAAGTTTTTATATTACTACGCCGATTTATTATCCGAGCGGCAATCCGCATATTGGGACGGCCTATACGACGGTAGCTGCGGATACGATGGCGCGGTATAAGAAGTTGCAGGGATACAATGTGCGCTTTTTGACTGGTACTGATGAGCATGGTCAGAAGATTGAGGAGCGTGCGCTTCAAGCAGGGATGACACCACAAGCGTTCGTTGATGGCCAGACTGAGATTTTTAAGCAGCTTTGGGAATTAATGGATATTGAATATGATGATTTTATCCGCACAACTGAGGAGCGTCATAAGGTTTTAGTGCAGAAGATTTTTCAGTATTTTGTTGATAATGGTGATATTTATAAGGGTGAGTATGAGGGTTGGTATTCAGTTTCTGATGAGGAGTTCTTTACTGAAACTCAACTTGCTGAAGTGTATCGCGATGATGCCGGTAAAGTTATTGGCGGGAAGGCACCGAGTGGTCACGAGGTGGAGCTGGTAAAGGAAGAATCATATTTCTTCAAGATGAGTAAGTATGCTGATCGTTTGTTGGCTTATTATGAATCGCATCCTGAGTTCATTCAGCCGGAGTCGCGGATGAATGAGATGATTAATAACTTTATCAAGCCTGGGCTTGAGGATTTGTCGGTAACCCGTACGTCATTCAAGTGGGGTGTTCAGGTGCCTAATGATCCGGAACATGTGATTTATGTTTGGATTGATGCGCTTTCTAATTATATTACTGCGCTTGGTTTTATGAGTGATGACGATTCATTGTTCCAAGAATTCTGGCCGGCACAGGTTCAGTTGATTGGGAAAGAGATTGTACGGTTCCATACGATTTATTGGCCGATTATGTTGATGGCGCTCGATTTGCCGTTACCGGAGAAGATTTTCGGGCATGGTTGGCTGTTGATGAAAGACGGTAAGATGTCTAAGTCAAAAGGGAATGTTGTTGATCCATTTATGATTGTTGAACGTTATGGTTTAGATCCGTTGCGTTACTATCTAATGCGTGAAATTCCGTTTGGTTCAGATGGTATTTTTACTCCGGAAAGTTTTATTGAACGAATCAATTTTGATTTGGTGAATGATTTAGGAAACTTATTAAGCCGGAGTGTCGCGATGGTTGAAAAGTATTTCGGCGGCGTAGTGCCAAGATATACTGAAGATATGACGGATGCTGATACTGACTTGATGAATATTGCTGATGCGCAGATTGCCGCGTTTACTGATGCGATGGATAACTTACAATTTTCGGTGGCATTAACTGAGTTATGGAAATATATTGGCGCTGCCAATAAGTATATTGATGTGACTACTCCGTGGCTTCTTGCTAAAGACGAAGCTAAAAAAGATGAGCTGGCGAATGTGATGAGTCATCTCATCCAAGTTTTATATCGTGTAGGGATTATGCTGCAACCGTTTTTAACTGAAGCACCGAAGAAGATTTTTGAACAGATTGGTATTCAGGTAAATGGAACTGTTGCCTGGAGTGAGCTTGATAATTTGTCGGCGTGTGATGATAACGTTGTGCACAAAGGGGCATCATTGTTTGAGCGGCTTGATTTGCCGGTTGAAGTGGAATATATTCAAATGAAAATGAAAGGTGGAGTTAGCATGAGTGAAGAAACTAAAGTGACGGACGTTACCGAAGAGGTAGTTGGTGAAGCGGCGCCAGAAATTGGTATTGATGATTTTGATAAGGTGCACATGCATGTTGGTCAAATTCTGAAGGCTGAAAAACACCCGAAAGCGGACCGCTTGCTGGTGTTCCAAGTTGATTTCGGACCGCTTGGTGAACGCCAAATTGTTTCTGGTATCGCTGAGTACTACAATCCGGACGAACTTGCAGGACGCAAAGTTATTGCGGTAACCAACTTGGCGCCAGTGAAATTGCGTGGCGTGGATTCTAATGGTATGTTGTTGACTGCTGAGAGCGGCGACGACGTGAGTCTTTTGGATCCGGGAGCTGTTGCGGCATTGGGATCTAGAATATTATAGGAAGCTTAAAAAGAACACCCATATGGGTGTTCTTTTTTTATTAAAGTGAAATTTTCATTACAGTAATAATATTATGGTTTAAAATGTGATAAAAGCGGTAAAATAATGTTAAGAAGATGATAGATTATGAAGAAACTCATTTCGACATTGACAGTTACAGCTTTGATAACAGTATTTGGCTCGGGACTTTTCCAACCGCTACATACTTATGCATTTTCTGATGAAGGTAGTCATACTGAGATTATCCTTAATCAGTCGCCGACAGTACTGGATAGAGGGCAAGGGCCGAATGGCCGGCCACCGAAAGCGGGGGCAATTTATTTAACTCCAAAACAAGCAAGATGTGTTATAGCAACGTATAGTGCAATCGGAGCATTAGTAATAAGCGGTGGCTCAGCTTGGTGGACAGGACCATGGGCTATTATATCTGGTTGCCTAATTTAAGAATCTTATAGATGAGGTGGTTTATTATGAATAAGAGACTGCTCAGAAGAATTTTGTTCTTGGTCGGCTATACTATTTATATGTTTGTTATTTTTACTTGGCTGGGTGGAATATCAACATGGTCGGTAATTCTTCTGCTTATTGGTTTAGTTGGCGGAATTGCTATAGAATTAGTTTTGGCCAAGAAACGAAATGATATTTAGAAGTAAAAAAACAGTGAGATTTATCTCACTGTTTTTTTGTTTCTCCTGAGTCTTCAGCAACAACTAAATGTATTTAATCGCTTTTTGGATATTTTCACTAGCTCGTTAAATTTGATTAGAGCGAGTTAGTAGTTGATGCTAATACTGTAAAAGAGTAGAAAAATATTGCTTTTTTGCTGAGTATAGTGTACATTTACACTATACAATAACTAATTTTTGGGAAATTGAAAATAATATGTTTTGAAATAATAATGTTATTTTATTCAAAAGGAACTGTAAAAATCTCCAATTTTAAATATCTGACACATTTCCAATGTCCGTATATTGAAAAAATGGAGTGTTTTATAATGAAAAACGTAAATAAAATTTGGAATAAAAGTTTATTATCAGCGGTCTTAGCTAGTTTACTCATGGTGAGCTCAATGGCTCTGCTGGGACAAGGTGCAAGTGCAATGGCTACACCAACAGTTAGTAAGGTGAATGTTGAGACAATATCAGTTGATGCTATCTTTCCGGAATTAACGCTGACTAAACCAACAACGATATTTACTGGTACTAAAACTATTTCGATTCCGATTCCTGCTGAACTGCTTCCAGCAGCTGCTCTGATTGGTGATGCTAAACTTGAAATTACCTATGAACTGGCGCAAGTATTACTTCAGAATTTAGGTATCAATAATTTGATTAGAACAGTTGATAATGCAGCATCCAAAATTATGGAGTTTCTTAATGAAAGTGAACTTTTGGGATTTAATGTCAATTTTGATGAAGTATATGCAGCCTTAGACGTGCAAAATTTTTGGGAATCTATGCCAACAGCTTTAATTAATTCACCAATTACGTTGTCAACCGATGGTGTAAATGTAAATGTTACATTTGAAGAGACTGCATTTGCTAACATCATGGTGCTTGTTGAAGCGGCACTTGCTAACATTAGCAATGCTATTCATGCTGTTCAGCTTACCGGACAAGGTGTTGTTGGAACTTTTATAGCTAGAACAGTTATGGATTTATGGGTTGTGGTAGAAGATGTTTATGACTTATTTGCCCAAACGGTAAGTGATATTGTAGAAACAGTAGACTTTCTGACATTGATGGAACATCATATTTTAGATATAATAGCTGAAATCGAAGAATTTTATGCAATACCGGCAGAATAATAATAAAAAGATATAAGAGTCTAACTCTTATATCTTTTTATTTTTCCTGAGTCTTCAGCAACAATTCAATATACTCAATTGCTTTCTGAATATTTTCATCGGATAATTGGTCGATGTGATCAATTATCTCTGCATTGGTGGGATTCTCCACGAGAACATTCACCGGTTCTTTGAATTTAGTTAGACCGAGTAAGTAGTCAGTGCTGACGTTGAAGATTTTGCTGATGTTGACGATCGTTTTCATGTCGGGTTCGTTGCGATTGGTTTCATATTTTGAATATGACTGTTGACTAATGTTGAGTTTCTTGCTGATTTTGTCCTGGGACCAATCATTTTTCTCTCGTAGATTTGCAAGTCGCTTTCCAAAGTTCATGCTATCACGCTCCTATGGTTATTTTACGCTAAAAGGTTGTAACCTATATTGACTTATTCTCTAAAAGCGTGATAAAATATTATTACAACCTATGGTTGTTGAAAGGTGGCTGGTAGAGGTATAGAGGAAAGAGTTCCGGGGGATGCGTGTTCAATATTTTCTGGGGGAATGCAACTTAATTCGCGGGGGATAAGTAATTGAATCGGACATACTTATTTTGCAACCGATTGTTACTTTATAAATATAAAAAAAGAGATTGATGGGCAATCTCTTTTTTGTTTATCTAAACGTATTTGTGGATCGCATAAATCAATAATTGTATTCTGTTATCCACCTCAGAAGTTTATTATACGGGATGCAATCAGTAGAAGCAATAATGTTAAAAAGTTCAGCGTAATTGACGATTTTGTGAAAACGCTTCACTAGTGTGTGAAAAAATTGTATAATGAAATTATATTATTAGAATCTTTATATTATTGGGATGTAGTTATAGATGGATATTAGTAGTTTTTCATTATGGGAAAAATATACCAACGCTGAAGTGGCGGATGGTTTTTCGTGTGCACCTCAAGGTGGAATGCGGAAATCAAATAAGAATAATTGTTTGGTGCTGATTGTGAATCATACGAAAGGTCTCTATGATGATCAATGGCAAAATGATAGAGTTATTCATTATACCGGAATGGGGATGACTGGAGATCAGAAGTTAAGTGGACAAAATTCAACTTTAGCTGATTCGAATACAAATGGAGTCACTGTTCACTTGTTTGAGGTTTTTCATGCAAATGAATACATATATTGTGGAACTGCTACGCTTGTAGATGAGTTCTTCTGGTCTGAACAACTAGATAGTGATAATGTGGTGCGAAACGTTATTATGTTTCCGCTTGAGCTAGATGTAAAAGAAATACCGAATGATATTATTGAATTACGAAGTATAGCAAAAGGTAATACTTTTGAGCGAGGAATAAAAAAAGTAAAGAAACTGAACTATGATGAATTGGCAAGGTTGGCACATAAAAGAAGCGAGATTAATAGGTTTACTTTACGTGAAACCACAACTAAAGTTTATGGGCGAGATCCTGTTATTGCAACATTTACCAAACAAAGAGCTAAAGGTGTTTGTGAGTTATGTGGCGAGGATGCACCATTTAAAGATAAACAAGGAGAACCATATTTAGAATGTCATCATATTGTATGGCTCTCTAGAGGTGGAGAAGATACGATAGAGAATACTGTTGCCTTATGTCCTAATTGTCATCGGAGGGTGCATGTTTTGGAGATTGATTTAGATATAAAAATGTTGATCGGATTAATAGAGGAATAGTGTATGAAGTATGAACTAATTTTTACAGGGACAAATGAAGCACAACAGAATTTTTTTGATTCAAATATATATATATTAACTGCTGTTCCAGAAAATAAAAAGGAACTAATCTCAATTATGAAAGAGATTACCACTCAAAAATATAAAAACTCGTGGCTTAGTAAAATTTCAGACGAAATAGATTATGAGTCATTCTCTATAAGAATTGATGAAACAGTGGAAATGATTCAAAAGATAATTAATAAAAATGAAAATGTTGTTGGTGTTAATTGTGAGATGGCTGAATACTTAGTATCGATGATCGCAATGCTAACACTAGAGGATCGATTAAAACACCAACGAGTAATTCTGCCAGAACTTATAAAAGACAAAAAATCTGGTAATCCTGGATTCGACTTTTTAACTATATGTGCAGATGATAATATTGTTTTTGGAGAAGCAAAATACAAAAATGGCAGCAGCCATTATATTGCTGCATTGCAACAAGTAGAAAAATTTTTGGCCTTAAAGAAAACTAATAGAGACGTAACAGAAATTAGAAGTTTTTTACCAGAAAAATCAATAATAAATTTTCGTGAAAAAAGTTATAAGATTGCGATTGGATTTTCAAATATATCAAAAGATGAACAACTTATTAAAAAACTGTCAAAGCATCCGTCAGTAAATAGTATACTCTCCAAAACAAGTATAAAAGCATTGTTTTGTGTTGGAGTGAAATTGAGAGGGATTGGGGATTAATGGGAACATTACTGAATGAATTATTAGATGGTACTATGAACTTTGATGAAATCATGAATGAGTGTGAAAGAGATATTTTTTTTAACGGTCCAATTGGTGCAGACACGCTTGAAAAACTTGCCTATATAAAAGAATATTATCCAGAAATATTTAAACCTTGGGAAGAAAAAATATTAAATATAATGGGATTGTTTTACAAAGATATTTCGCCAGATTTTGATGATTTAGAAGGACTAATTTTTTCTCTATATAATAAAACTATTAATGCTAATGTGAATAATATAAAATTTACTCCTGTTCAAAACAGTATTAGAGCAAAGATTGACTCAAATAAAGTTTACAGTTTCTCTGCCCCTACTGGTATTGGGAAATCTTATGTATTTACTTCTTTAATAACTAAAGCAACCGGCGATATTGTTATTATCGTTCCATCGAGGGCGCTAATAAATGAATACTTAATTAAACTTGATACTTTGAATTTAGCTAAAAATGTAAGTGTTCTACCATTTGTAGACATTATTAATAAAAAAAACACTTCCCGTAGGATATTTGTTTTGACCCCAGAACGTGCCAGAATGTTGTTTAAGTTCAAGTCGGATATTCAACTAGAACTAGTCTTAGTTGATGAAGCACAATTAATAAATGATGCAGGTTTTAGGAGTGTACTATATGATTCTGTGATTAGAAGAATTAATAAATTTTTTTTGAAAGCAAAGATTGTTTTTGCACATCCCTTTGTGGCTAATCCTGAAGCGCAAATATCGAGAAATAAACTAGACTTAAACCAGAAAAGCTCATCTACCTTATACAAAGAGAAATCGGTTGGCCAGATGTTTTTGGCCTATGATGAGAATAATGATGAATTTTTCCACTTTGGAATTAACATAAAAGTATTTGGCAATAGAAGGGTTAAAACTATCCAAGATCCTATTAAGCGGAAACTCCTTAATGGATCAACATTGTTGGTGTATACTTCTAAGGCTAAGATATATAGACATGAATATTTGCAAAGTAAATGGTTCAAAGAATATATCGATTCAATTAATGTCCCATATAATAAAGTTGCTCCCTATGTTGAAAAGCTAGAAAAAATTATAGGCGGAGATGTTGAAGAAAGCAAGTTAGAGTACTCTGCTACACTAAGTTTACTTAAACAAGGGGTAGCCATGCACCATGGTTCTTTACCTCTAAATGCTCGAGTTGTCATTGAAGAGTTTATTAAATCTGGGTATTGTAAAATATGTTTTTGTACATCAACATTAGCTCAAGGGATAAATATGCCATTTGATATTGTTTGGATTGATAAATGGGAGGGGGAAGCGCTACTATTAAAGAATATTATAGGTAGAGCTGGACGGCCAACAATAAATGATGAATTTGACTATGGGTTAGTAGTTTTAGGGAAATTAAGTCATATTCCTAAAATGCGTAAATTGATAACAGTAGAACCAACCCTAAATAGTACTTCTTTGTTAGACATTGATCAAGAAGATCAAAGTTTAGATACTGAATTCACTGAATTTATTTCAGCAATAATAACGGATGACTTTAATGATGACTTTTCTTTGCCTAATAGTGTTATAGAGAGATTTTCCGGTATTGAATTAGATCAATTATTAGAAAGGATATTAATGATTTTATTTCCAGTTGATAGTAAAACAATAATTTCTCCTATACAGTATAAAGAAATGACTAAAGCTCGTAGAGAAGAGTTAAAAGAGTGTTTTCGTTCTTTATATGAGAATTACTTATTGAGAAAGTTAACAAAAACAGAGAAATCTGTTTTATCAACTGCTATACAAATTTTTATCTGGAAAATTGGTGGGAAAACCTTTCGTGAGATTGTTCGTTATAGATATCGGTATATTCTCTCCAAAGATGAGACGGGTAGTATGAAATTAAGATTTACTCATAAAGTTGTAAATTTTCCAGATAAAGAAGCAAAGAACCTGATACCATTATTTCATATTGAAAATGGAATAGATGCATTTAGTTATGACCAACTTATTTTTGATACTTATGACTATTTAGATAAGATAATAGATTTCAAGCTGTTAGATGTTTTTTGGGCACAATTTATGAAATACGCAGAAAGAAATAAAATTACAGAACCAGTATACTTTGAAAAAGCAATAACCTTTTGTAATCTAATAAAGTATGGTAGATTTGAAGAAAAAGAAATATTACTTTTAAGATATGGTATATCTTCTGACAATATTGAACAGGTTATCAAGTGTGTGGAAGAAATATCAGATGAAGAACTAATTTTAGATAGAGAAAAAGTGATGGAGTTAGAGGAAGAAGTAATTAAGGAAGTCAAAAGGTATTTATAAAATAAGTGGGTTTACATTGTGATTTAATGGCAAAAAACCATTTATATTGACACCTTTATTTTTAAATGGTATTATACCATTAAAAGGGCGGTGGTATTGCGGATGCATTGGGCGTCCGTAAACACCGCCCCAGGAGAAATAGAGGTGTTTTTCTTATGAATAAGCTGATGGATTATTTGACGAATGATGAGCGTGGGCAGAAGGCCTACGCGATAGGGTTCTTAGTTAGTGGTGTACTGCTTTCGATTTTGATTTCGGTGTTATTTTTTGATCCGCAGACTTCGACGGTTTGGTTTGAGGCGTTTAAGTTGGCGGTGGCTTGTGGTGGGTACTTGTGTGTGTACTTGCTGGCGATTCGTCGGAATAGCGGGAATGTGACCGGGTTCGTGGTGAATATTGGTGAGATTATTATTCAGGCGAGTTATGGTGCTTTTGGGCTGGCAATTAATCCGATTTTCTATGGTGCGACACATTTGTGGGGGATGATTGCCTGGAACAAGAGCAAGCAGGATGATGGTACGATTCAGACGAAGAAGGCGCACAAGGTGGGCTTGGTCGTGAGTGGTATCTTCTTGGTGATTGCGGCAGCGATTGTTGGCTACTTGTGGTTTAATGGTTATTTCGTAGAAATGACCGGGATGTTTATTGGGTTGAATATTTTAGCAATCATCCTCGGGACGATTGCGCAGGGGACAATGATTGCGCAGTTTAAGTTTGCGTGGTGGTTCTGGTTCGCCAGCAATATTGTTTGGTTCATTATTAATGTTACGACCGGGAATGCGATTTTTGCGTTGCAAACGGTGCTGTATCAAGTGAATGTTGTATTTGCTTTGTATGATCAGTATAAGAATAACAAGTAGGGAGTTGTTTCTTATGAAAGAGAAAAATTTAATTTTACAGACGGATAGTTATAAGTTGTCGCATTTTCAGCAGTTTCCTGATGGTATGACGTATATGTTTGATTATATCGAGAGTCGTGGCGGGGCGTATGGCTACACGCGATTTTTCGGTTTGCAGTATTTGCTGAAGGAATATTTGGAACGTCGGGTGACGATGGCGATGGTTGACGAGGCGGCAGCTATCGCGGCTTGGCATGGGGTGCCGTTTAATTACGATGGCTGGAAATATATTGTTGAGGTTCTTGACGGAAAGTTGCCGTTGTTAATTCGTGCGGTGCCGGAGGGTGCGATTGTGCGCAATCATAATGCGTTGGTGACGGTTGAGAGTACTGATGCGAATGTGCCGTGGATTGTTGGCTGGGCGGAGACTTTGTTGATGAAGGTGTGGTATCCGGTGACGGTGACGACGTTTAGTTATAAGGTGCATCGGATGATTGGTGCGTTTTTGGAGCTGACGAGTGATAATGCTGAGAGTGAGTTGCCGTTTAAGCTGCATGATTTTGGTTATCGCGGGGCGTCGAGTGAGGAGAGCGCCGGTATTGGCGGGATGTCACACTTGGTGAATTTTATGGGTACTGATACTTTGGCAGCGTTGCTGTATGCGCGTGATTATTATGGTGCGGAGCAGGCCGGCTTTAGCGTGCCGGCGAGTGAGCATTCGACGATGACGTCGTGGGGACGCGAGCGTGAGAGCGATGCGTTCCGGAATATGATTGAGAAGCATGATGAATTTCCGTTGATTAGTATTGTTTCGGATTCGTATAATTTTTATGAGGCGGTTGAGAATAAGTTTGGTGTTGAGTTGCATGATGTGATTATGGCGCATGATGGTTTTGTGGTGATTCGTCCGGATAGTGGTGATGCTTTGACGAATATTTTGTTTACGTTGGAGAGTGCTGAGAAGCATTTTGGCGTGACGCTGAATTCCAAAGGCTACAAGGTGTTGAATAAAATCCGTATTTTGCAGGGCGATGGCGTTTCTGAGAATGTGATTTATGATATCTTGCTGACGATGAAGAAGGAAGGGTACTCGGCAGAGAATATTGCTTTTGGAGTCGGTGGTGCTTTGTTGCAAGGTAATTATCAGTCGTCAATTAATCGCGATACCCATAAGTTTGCGATGAAGTGTTCGGCAATTGGTTTAGGTGCTGGTGATGCGTTTAAGCTGCAAGATGTGTATAAGTCGCCGATTACTGATCGCGGTAAGGTGTCTAAACGTGGGCGTTTGGACACGATTGTCAATGGGGACGGTCGCGTCGAAACCGTCAACATTGACCAGCTTCCTCTAGGGGAATATCATCCGGACACGATTTTGCAGACGGTGTATCGTGATGGTGGCATTGTGAAGTTGTATGGTTGGGATGAGGTTAAGGAAAATGAGGATTTGGTGCCACATGCGTTCCCGTCTGGACTGGAGGGAAAATAGATTGTTGAAAAACGTTCGCAATCTATGCAAACTGACAAAAATTGCTCAATCACGTATCTTTGGATACGCTCAATCACAATTTTTGCCAGTTTCCTACGATTTCCGACGCGCTTGTGCTAGTACCTTGCGTGAATCGTTTTTCGACGCAAATCTTTGATTTGCTAGTCCCTTGTGGAAATCAATCTATTAATAAGGTGTGATAAATATGAATAATACTGAGAAAGATTTTTTGCAGGAGTATAAGATTACTGATTATGAGCAGCCGTCAGTGACGGTGGATATTGTGCCGTTTGCGTATGATGATGCCCATGAACAGTTGCAGATATTGTTGGTGAAGCGGAAGCGTCATCCATTTCAGGATTGTTGGGCTTTGGCGGGTGGATTCATTAACTCGGATGAATCGGCGCCGGAGGCAGTGATGCGTGAAACGCTGGAAGAAACCGGGGTTGCGGTTTCGCGCGAGAGTATCGAGCAGTTGTATACTTTTACGCGTCCGGGGCGTGATCCGCGCGGTTGGATTATGTCGATTGCGTATTTAGCATTTCTGGAAGAGGCAAGTGTTGTTCGGGCAGCTGATGACGCGGCGGATTCAGCTTGGTTTGCAGTGCGGGTGCGTGCTGATTATTTGGAGCTATATTCAGCTGAGAAGGATGTGCGCTTGGAGATTGCTTTTGAGGGTGCTGAGCAGACAGCGGTGCGGCCGGATGATGCGGCGCTTGCTTTTGACCATGACCGGATTGTACGGATGGCATATTTGCGGATTAAAAATAAGTTGTATTATGAGCCGATTTTGTTGCATGCTTTGAAGGCACCTTTTGATTTGAAGACGACTAATCGCTTGTACCAGGCGTTCTTAGGGATTCCGGTTGAGTATGAAAATCATTGTCGGAAGTTGAAACCGTATTTGGAAAAAGTTGGCAAGGCTAAAGGAAATGTTGGCCGGGCAGCTTTTGTCTATCGGTTGAAGTAAGTGGGTGCTTGCATGGAGTTGTTAATTATATACGTCGTTATGATGAGTGTTGCGCTTTTGATTGCGATGGTTGTGGATAAGCGTCGGGCGATTAAGCATAAGTCACGTGTTGCTGAGCAGACTTTATTGTTCTTGGCGGTCGCTGGCGGAGCACCGGGTGGGCTGGTCGGCATGTATTTATGGCGCCACAAATGCCGGAAGTGGTATTTCGTGCTGGTCTATTGGCTGGCAGCAATCGTCTGGGTTGGCGGTTTGTTTTATATAGGAAAATGAAAGCGGTGCAAGTCTCGACTTGCACCGCTTTTTTCTTTTATTCAGATTTACGAGTTTTGAACCAAACAGTAGTACCTAAGGCTACAATGATGATACCGACGATAATAGTTTCGGCCGGAGTGCCACCAGTTTGTGGCAGGTTTGAGTTACTGTTTGAACCGGTTTGGTTTTCAGTCGTTTTGTCAGTATTGTTGTTGCTAGAATCCTCAATGTCATTCGCTTTTACTTGCATACTGATAATCATTGGGTC
This sequence comes from Culicoidibacter larvae, assembly GCF_005771635.1. Lineage (GTDB taxonomy): Bacteria > Bacillota_I > Bacilli_A > Culicoidibacterales > Culicoidibacteraceae > Culicoidibacter > Culicoidibacter larvae. Next base: position 373,907 of record NZ_VBWP01000001.1, read on the forward strand.
GTGGTCACTGACTTGACCGTTTTTCACAGTGAAATCAGCATTCATGTGGATAGCTTCAATTTGGGTTTGCGCCAGGTGTTTGCTGTTGACTAAGATGTGGTCGAGGGTTTGCTGACGACCTTGATAGAGATAGCTGTACCGGGTTTCAGCGGGTAAGCTATTAGTCATATTAGTAAGTTCGTTGCCGCTTAATGTTTGTAATACGGGAGTGAATTCATAATCATTCATGTCGCCAAGAACGACAATGTGGGCATCGGGATTGATAGCTAACATTGATTGAACAAAAGCATTTACTTCACGAGCCTGTTCAATACGTTTAGTTTCGCTATGTAAGGTTGGTGGTTGGTTGATGCCGAACATGCCTTCATCGCCGCCTTTAGATGAGAAGTGATTACCAATAACGGTTACAACTTCATCATTAAAGCGGAATTGTCCGACTAGCGATTTACGGGTTGAAATAAAGTTAGTGCTGCCAACACCGATACGTGCCGGGTTCTGCACTAGCATTGCTTCTCCGTCAGTATCTTGAATTGTAGCAGCAGTTGTATGGTCACCGGCTTGTACATTGAGTGCTTCAACGCGGTCGGGGTTGTAAAGAATGACGACGCGAATGTTACCATTGGTAGCACCGCCGTCTTGATTGAATTCAGGATCAATGTTAAGGGCTTGATAATTTGGTCCGCCTACAGCAATGATGTCATCAAGTAAGCGCTGAATACTTTGGTCAGCAGCAGAAGTACCATCACCTTTGTTATTACCGGAATTATCTTGAATTTCCTCGAGGCTGACAATGTCGGGAGCGCCAAGATTAGTAACAATTCCTTTGGCTACTTGCAATGACTTCTCATCGCTGGTTTTATTTGGCATTGCGCTGTAATTTTCAACGTTGAATGCGGCGACGGTTAAAACATCATTGCTAGAGCTTAAGCTGGTTACCATTTGTTGAATGTTTTTCTCGTTGAAAGTGGCAACTTCAGGTTTGAAGGTTTTGGTGCTGGAATTGAATTGGTTATAATCTAAAAATATTTTATACTGCGTATAATTATAAGTCATAACCCCGGTTAAAGAACCGTTAATGGTGTCCCCGGTTTGGCCAAGCATATTAGACATGCCGGCTTGATTAGAAAATGCGTAAGGAACTTGCAGATTTAAAATATCATAGTGACTTGAATCAGGGGTAGCAATAATGCCACCGTTAGCACTTTTCAATTGTCCGCCAGGGCTTTGCACCGTTACATTGTAAGTGTCATAACTTGGTGGCGCGACTAGTTGCGGGTCATTGACTTGTACTCGCATACCTTCGAGCGCCTCAAAGAAATCCATTGCTGAAGTTATATCTAAGTCATCGCTCATACTTCCGTTTTTCACTGTTTGGTGAGGAATCGTCAAACCGCCGTCACCAAGTAGTTGAATTGAAACCTCATCTAAGTAGTCGCCGGAATCAGTGCTCACTATAGTGGCTGAACTGATCGCTGTTTGCGTCAGTTCAGCGGCCGCGCTGCCAGAATATGTAGCAGCTGGTAATTCTGCGACAATCCCATCAACCTCAACAAAGTTACCTTCTTTTGTTGTCCATCCGCTGGTAATTGGACTGGCTAATTTGACATAAATGCCTTCAGCCGTGCGCGGATCATTATCCTCATCAACACTTTTTGCTTGAATATAGAAGCCTTGCAAGCCTTTGTTGACATCAAGTGAGGTGACTACTCCCTGCACTGAAACGGTTTGACCAACTAAAGGTGACGTGTGGGTAGTACCTTGGATATCGTGGATAGCCGTAAAGGCCGCAGTAACCGGAAATTGTGGCAAGGTAATAAATAATAATGCTATTGCAACAATGCTGCTACTTACAATCTTAAAAAATCTTTTCATTAATAAAATCCTCCTAAAATCTAACCATAACTCTATTCAATTTTCTGAACTTTCCTGACTCCTTTCTGAAAAATTTTACAACATCTATCTCATCTACACTGGGCAGTTGTCATTAAAACAGCGCACTACCATAAGTATATCAAGAACTGAATAAGTATTCACAAAATATAATAATCTTTCAGGAAAAATTTGAAACCGGGACGAACCAAGGTTCATCCCGGTTTTTATTGCATCTTGATTGAAAGACTGCGATTGCAAGTGTATATTTGGAGTATAAAGGGAGATGGTAGCTTTGGGTGAGGCGTTTAGAGCAATATTGTTGCCGGCGATCGGGATTGCTGTTAGTCCGGTGCCAATCATTGGGCTTATGATTATTCTGCTTGGCGACAAACCGCGACGCAATAGTATTTTGTTCTCCATTGGCTGGGTTGTTGGTGTGAGTGTTGTATTTGCTATTGCTTATTTTTTAGGTTCGTTAACGGTCAATATTACTTGGGTGCCGACAATGGCCTATCGCATTAGTTTGTTTATATTAGGGGTAGCGCTAGTATTGTTGGGGATGCGGCAATTCAGTAAGCGGCCACGTTCTAAAGCTGATGTGCATACTTCGCGCTGGTTAAAAGCGCTGACTACAATTGGTCCTGCCGGAGCCTTACTTCTGGGTTTCGCGCTTTCAGCGCTGAATCCTGAAGATATGCTGCTGGCACTTGGTGCCGGTGTGCAAGTTGGGGCACTCAACTTGGCAGCCAATGCGGCGACGCTGATCATTGCCAGCTTCATTTTGTTGGCAAGTTCAACAATTCTTATACCGACAATTATCTTTATGGTGCTTGGCAACCGTTTAGAAGCAACGCTGCATAAAGTTTGGGATTGGCTGAAATATTACAACGTTATTATTATGGCGGTTCTGCTTGTTGTTATTGGCTTAGATATTATTGCTAAAGCGATTAGTTGAAAAAAACGGCTGACCCGAGGTCAGCCGTTTTTCTATTTTATCCGAAGACTTTCATAACCGCCTTCGCCACCAACAAGGATGGAATGAATATCCTCAACGGTTATCCAGTCATCCATGTTCTTTTGGCGGTCGTATTCCATTGGCTCAATTGGCTCAACATTTTCAACTTCAATAATGCAGAGCACTTTTTTGCCGGCCCAACGGTCATATTGTTTGGGACTCAAGTTGAGTGCTGCCGCCTCAGCATCAATAATTGCAATTGATTCCTCGGGTGTCATTTTCTCTGAGTTGAAGACTGATTTTACTTGAGCTTTGGCTTTAATCATGCCCGAACCATCATTCTCAACAAAATATAAAGTTTCGCCGGCAAATACCCGGCTATGCGGCAATTTACGGCCGGCCGCACCACGAATTATTTTGGTTTTGCTGCCATCCAATAATTTATTCAGTACTTTTCCTTGCTTGTCACAATAAACTAAATGTTCCATAAGCTCACTCCTTTGTTACCTTTAGTATATCATGAGACTGCTAAGCTGTTATTGTAAAAAAGCGACGAAACCACATGTGGTGGTTTGTCATTCCACTGTTTTGAAGACTGTTTTTGCGACTTGAACGGCATTAAGAACTTTAGGAAAGCCGATATATGGAACTAATTGAATGAAAGTTTCGATAATTTCATGCTTTGTGGCGCCAACATTGAGGGCACCATGAATATGCACCTCAAGCTGTGCTTCGCATCCGCCTTGGGTTGCCAACGAAGAAATGGTGATAAGTTCGCGCTGGTGAAAATTAAGGTATTCACGAGAATATATTTCACCAAAAGCAAATTCAATAATGTAGGTTGCAATGTCGGGTGCTACATCTTGAAGTGAAGCAATCACCCTTTCTCCGGCCGCACCATCTATTCTGCTGAGATTTTCCTGACCAAGTTTAAAATTATATTTCATTTTTATTCGCTCCTTTTATTTGGTATACTATTACCATAAACTACGGAGTACACTCTATAGCAAGGAGTTTTAAAATGTTTTTAATGAAAGAATTTTCTGAACAAACCGGATTTTCAATAGATACTTTACGTTACTATGAAAAAATCGGCTTATTAAAGCCGGATAGAAATGAACATGGTTATCGAATATATAGTAAACGTGATTTGGAATGGGTTGCCTTTATTAAGAAACTAAAAGCAACACAGATGCCGCTCGCCAAAATAATTGAATATAGTGAATTGCGTTCTGCAGGAGAGGGTACTCTGACTCAACGAAAAGCGTTACTCATTGAACATCAAGAAAAAATGCAAAAAGAGCTGGCAATAATTATCGATGGTCAGACCGCAATAGCTAATAAGATTAAATTTTATGAAGAAATGGAAAAAGAGCAATAACAAGTATTGCTCTTTTTTAATCAAACATTTTACTGTTCTTATTAAAATGAATCGTTAGTGTTGTACCAACACCAACAGCAGATTCAATTGTCAGCTGATGACCAAGTTTTTGTGCCAAAGTAGCACACATATAAAGTCCAATACCTGAAGTGTTTTGGACTTTACGTCCGGCGCTGCCGGTAAAACTGCGTTGAAACACCCGAGGTAAATCAACGCTTGAAATACCAATGCCGGTATCACTGATGGAAAACGTAATTTCATGGTCGTTTTCAGCAGTAGCAAACGTTATGGTGCCGCCTTTAGAAGTATACTTTAAGGCATTGGTGGTAATCTGTTCAATGATGAACTCCAGCCATTTTTTATCAGAATATACTTGCAGATCGGCGGCATTGTTTTCAATGCGAATGTTTTTGTAAATGAAAATGTTCGCCAGTTTCTTGGTGACCATTTTCGTCATTTCTCCCAAATCAACCGCGGCAATCGCATAATCTTGGTGGAAGTCATTAAGTCGCGAGTAGTAAAGTGCCATGGTGGCATACTGTTCAATCTTGTCGACTTCTTGCTCAAGTTGCAGAAATATGCGTTCATTTTCGATATTACGATTGGTGTCCAAAATTAATCTGGTTGCAGTTATCGGGGTTTTTATTTGATGAATCCACGTGGTGTAGTAGTCAGCATCGTGATCAATCTTCTGGTGTAATTTCTCTGTTTGCTTAGCAGTCTGAGCAAACGTATTTTGAATAATTTGCTGGTAGACCTTACTGTAAGCATCGCTGGTTTCCGGTAAAGTAAGACTGGTTGTTTCGGTGATGCTATCAGCAATTTTCTGAAGTTTGCGTGCTTCAATAATACAGCGAGCGAAATCAACAACGACAACAGAAATCAAGCCGAAATCTAAAACAAACATCAAATAAAGGAAGGTTGGTGTCATGCCGCTGATAATGCTGTAAACTGTTGTAAAAGCAATGATAAAAACAATGGCAATCAAAAAGAGAAAGCGTGAACGAAAATAAGTGGCTAGGGTCATTTTATAATATATCCTAAGCTTTTCTTCGTTTCGATCAAATCATCAAGATGAATTTGACTCAGTTTTTTTCGCAAACGATTAATATTAACCGTTAAGGTATTGTCATCGATAAAACTATCGGTATTCCAAAGTTCACGCATTAAATGGTCACGGCTGATAATCTCACCGTGTTTTTTAATAAGAATATATAAAATCTTAAACTCATTTTTGGTCAATTCACATTGCAGTTCATTGTGGTGAACCGTGCTGTCCTTAATGTTGAGTAAAATATCGTTGTAAGTAATAACATCAGTATTGGTTTCCTGATATGAATAAGTTCGTCGCAAAATAGCTTGAATTTTTGCAATAACAACATCAAGCTCGAATGGTTTAGTGATGTAATCATCACCACCCATATTCATTGCCATGACAATATCCATATTGGTCGTCCGAGACGAGATAAAGATAATCGGGACATTAGAAACTTCGCGGATTTTCTGGCACCAATAAAAGCCGTCAAAACTCGGTAATTGAATATCAAGCAATACGAGTTGTGGATTAACCTCGGCAAACTCACCAAGAATATTATGAAAGTCCTTAATTACATGAGCTTCAAATCCCCAGCGATCAATATTCTCAGCCAGAATTTCTGCAATAGTTGGTTCATCTTCAATAATTAATATTTTGAACATGTTATCCCTCCTTGTACATTCTTAAGTGTACCGAAAAACACATAAAAAAACAAGCCATTGAGGACTAAGAATGGCTTGTTTTCAGTTGACGGGAGTGCATGCAATAAGTGGAGCGCAGCATTCCGCCCGAAGGTATTTTACTCAGCAGTAATGGCTGATACTTCTGATTTTAGACTTGGATGCACAATCCGTTCCTCAGTTTCGGTATCAAAGAAATGTACTTTATTCATATCAAAAGTAATCTCAATAACATCATCGGCATGAATTAATGTACGGGTTTCAATAACCGCAACCATTTCCTGACCACCAACGGTAAAGTGCAGATTATATTCATGGCCTAATAATTCGGCAACTTCAACAGTTACTTCAATTGAAGCTTTAGGATATGTTTGTTGCATCAACGGCGCATTGCTTAAGTTTTCCGGGCGAATCCCCATAATTACTTCTTTGCCTTGATAATTGCCGGCATTCAAATCTTTCAACTTGCCTTCAGGAATGGTAAATTGATGCCCGCCAAATTCAAAGAAATCACCATTAATTGTTCCGCGAATAAAGTTCATCGCTGGTGCACCGATAAATCCAGCGACAAATAAGTTGTTTGGATTGTCATATAGATGTTTCGGCGTATCGATTTGTTGGACAATACCATCTTTCATAACCACGATACGATCGGCCATTGTCATTGCCTCAGTTTGGTCATGAGTTACATAGATAGTTGTTGCCCCAACACGTTTGTGCAATTTAATTAACTCAGTACGCATGTGTCCGCGTAACTTAGCATCCAAGTTTGATAAAGGCTCATCCATCAAGAACACTTTCGGCTCGCGCACTGCGGCGCGTCCCAAAGCAACCCGTTGACGTTGCCCGCCCGACAAAGCCTTCGGCTTTCTCTTCAACAAATCAGAAAGTCCAAGCATTTCTGCAGTTTCACGTACACGCTGATCAATTTCTGCTTTAGGAATCTTGCGTAATTTTAAAGCAAAAGCCATATTGTCATAAACACTCATATGTGGATAAAGTGCGTATGATTGGAACACCATCGCGATGTCACGATCTTTTGGTTCAACATTATTCATCAGTTTATCGTCAATGTAGAATTCTCCGGCAGTAATTTCTTCCAAACCAGCAATCATCCGCAACGTTGTTGATTTCCCGCACCCAGACGGACCAACAAAAACGATAAATTCACCATGTTCAATATTTAAATTAAAATCTTTTACCATATTCACTTTGCCATCATAAGATTTGTAAATATGTTCTAAACGCATTTCAGCCATTTCAATAGTCTCCTTTGTGATTAATATCTTACTGCTAGTATACCAACGCGACGCTATCGAAGTATATGTGCAATGTGCACAAAAATGTTTTTTTGGGAGAGAAGATTGGAACCGGCCGCGGGGGTGGCCCGCGGCCGGTTCGTACTTTCTAAATAAGAAAATTTGCTAGCCATATGTGAAAATGTGTTGCTTTGTACTTCGAAATAATATATAATTTTGAACAATAAAAAAATAGGAGGTAACTATATGAATTATTGGGTACTAATCGGAATTTTGATTATTGTCATTGGTTTTGCTTTGAAATTAGATTCATTGGCGGTGGTTTTATTCGCCGGAATCGTGACAGCATTAATCGGTGCTTTCAACATTAACGATGTTTTAGGATCGTTGACGAATGGTTTTGATACCGCGCTGACGACTTTGGGTTCGGCATTTGTAAACAACCGTTTGATGAGTTTGTTTTTCCTGACGCTGCCGGTGATAGGTATCGGCGAGCGCTATGGTTTGCGTGAGCGGGCGATGACGATGATTAAAGGCATGAAGGTTGCAACCAGCGGCCGGATTTTAACTTTCTATCAGGCAATTCGTGAAGTTGCCGGGTTTTTCTCACTGCGTTTAGGCGGGCACCCGCAATTTGTACGGCCATTGGTCGAGCCGATGGCGCAAGCTGCAGCAGAAGTTGAAGGAACTGTTGATAGCAATCTTGAAGATGAGATTAAGGGTGCAGCAGCAGCTTCGGAAAATTACGGAAACTTTTTTGCGCAGAATACATTCCTTGCTTCAAGCGGAGTATTGCTGATTGTCGGAACCTTAGCTGATTTAGGCTATGGTGAGGTAACTGCCTCTCAGGTAGCGCTTTGGAGTCTACCGGTTGCAATTATTGCTTTGCTTTTAGCGGGCGTTCAGTTCTACTTATTAGATCGTAAAATTAAAGCAAACGGAAAGGGGCAAGAATAATATGGTATTGGATTTTAACTGGAATATTATTTTAGAAGCTTTCTATGCCCTCGCTGGCTTTTTGCTTATCGCCTGCGGGGTAATGGTTTTTCAAGATAAAGAAAACAAAACCCGTTTTGGTGGCTCGGCATTTTGGATTATTACCGGACTTATTTTTATTCTCGGTGGTTTTGTAGGCAAAGTTGACGCCGATGGCGTTATGGGTGCCGGCATTCCGCCGCAAGTAGTAGGGCTATTGGTAATTGTGCTGGGTATTCTCTCAGCGTTTAAACAAGTAAATATGAGTCACTTTGAATCAATCAGCAACGCTTTGAAAGAAGAACGGGCTGCCAAACTTGGTAACAAAGTGTTCATTCCATCAATTGTATTGGCACTTTCAGCAATGTTAATTGCTCAATTATTGCCAAATATTATGCCAGATGCTCAAAAAGGTCTCGGTGGACAAATCGCTATCGGTTTGTCAGCGGTTATCGGGTTAGTATGTGTATTGCTGTTAACCCGTTCAAAACTTTCAAATGTTGTTACTGACTCAAGTCGGCTATTACAACAAATGGGGCCGGCAAGCATCTTACCGCAGCTTTTAGCAGCATTAGGAGCATTGTTCACTGCTGCCGGAGTTGGTAATGTTATTGGTGATTTGCTTGCCGGGGTTGTACCAGGCGGCAACTTGCTTATTGGTATTATTATCTACTGTATCGGTATGGCGCTGTTTACCATTATTATGGGGAACGGTTTCGCAGCCTTTGCGGTTATCACTACCGGAATTGGCGTACCTTTTGTTATCATGCAAGGCGGTAACCCGGCTATTGTCGGAGCTCTCGGTTTAACTGCTGGATACTGCGGTACCCTGCTGACACCTATGGCAGCCAACTTCAATATTGTACCGGCAAACTTGCTTGAAACTAAATCACAGTATACAATTATAAAGTATCAAGCACCAGTTGCTTTAGCAATGTTGGTTGTCCATATTGCCTTGATGTATGGACTATGTTTAGTGTTTTAAACCATAGGAGGTAGAAACCATGACTAAAGTATTAATTACCGGCTTTGACCCATTCGGCGGCGAAGCCATCAATCCTGCTTTTGAAGCAGTGAAAAAAATCCCTGAAACAATTGCCGGAGCGACAATTGTCAAAGTTGAAGTACCGACTGTTTTCGGTGCCGCAATCGACACTGTCGTTGCGGCGATGACCGAACACAACCCTGACATCGTCATTTGTGTCGGTCAAGCCGGTGGTCGCTTTGAAATGACGCCGGAACGCGTCGCCATCAATGTTGATGACGCCCGCATCGCTGACAACAAAGGCAATCAACCGCTCAACGTACCGGTTTATGCTGACGGCGCCGCTGCATACTTCAGCAACTTGCCGGTAAAAGCAATGGTAGAAGCGATGAAAGCAGCTGGCGTACCAGCCGCTTTATCAAACACTGCCGGAACCTTTGTTTGCAACCACATCATGTATGGTGTTTTGTATCACATCAACACCAATCCGGCTTTTGCTCACATGAAGGGTGGCTTCATCCATGTTCCGTTCCTGCCGGAACAAGTACTTACTAAACCAAATACACCATCGTTATCACTAGAACAAATGGCAACAGCATTAACTGCCGCAGTGGAAGCTGCAGTTGAAAATACTGAAGATATTAATGTGGTAGCGGGACAAACTCATTAAGGCGGTGCCAAAATGGAAAATGCAATTTTTGTTTATGGCAGTTTAATGACTGGCTTTTGGAATTATGACAAAAGTCTGAACGGTCATGTGAAACAAGTTATTCCCGCCAAAGTGCGCGGCAGTTTATACCACCTTGCTCACAAAGGGTACCCGGCTTTAATTAGCGGTGATGATTGGGTTTATGGTGAGTATATGGAAGTCAATAATCTTGAAGACCTCAAGCCGATACTCAATAAAATCGAAAGTTACTACGGACCAAATGATCCGCGTAATGAGTACAATCATATTTTGATGCCGATCTATAATCTTGAAAATGAGGTTATTGGTCAAGCACCGGTGTATCACTACAACGCTGACTTAGATGTTGAGTTCTTAAATAAACGAATTTATATCCCCCATGGCTCTTGGCGCCAATTTATGGAGGAAAAATAGAAACCGGCCGCGGGCAGACCCCGCGGCCGGTTTTTAATTCTGATAATAAAGATAGAAGACCAAAGCGCCTTCGAAGGTGCGAATATCAATACCGCTGTAGCTCACGATTTTGTCGAGGCGATAGTTGAGGGTGTTGCGATGCAGGTAAAGTGACTGGGCGGCTTGACTCGAATTTAGATTGTTGCTGATAAAAGCAATGGCCGTGTCAATGAGTTCATCGCTGAGGTCGATATAAAATGGGAGTTCGCTGACATCTTTTAATTGTGGAATTAAAACTTGCTCAAAGGTTTTTAGACTGTATTCTTGGTTGTGATCTTGGAAAATCATCTGATGTTGCATCAGCATGTCATCAATATCGATGGTTTCAGGAAAAATTCTGCCAATCCAGAGCAGGATATTTGTATGGCTGTCTTGTTCGAGGGCGCCGTGTAGGCCCTGGTAATCAAAGTTGTGGAACTTTGAAAGTTCGCTGTGTTTTTGCAGGATGGTCAGATGAGTATCGGCGCTATGGATCAGACGGCTGGAAAATTCGTCGTTTTCAAAGAGCGAGATGAGTTCATCGCGTGAAAAAGTATTTTGAAAACGAAAGGTTAATAAGCGACAGTACATAGCAAACCTCCTGTAAAGTAGTTTCTTTTAGTGTATCAGAAATGGCAGAAAATTCAATGATTTGTGGTGTGGTATATTTGCCGCAGGAATAGTATAATTAATATTGAAATGAAGCGGAGTGATGTTTGTGTACAGTATTGCTGATATATATAAGATAGGATTCGGGCCATCGTCGTCTCATACGATGGGGCCGCAAAGGGCAGCCGAGTTGTTTAGGGAACGCTTCCCCGAAAGCGTTCGTTTTGCGGTAGTTCTGTATGGTTCACTGGCATTGACCGGTAAGGGGCATTTGACGGATTATATTATTGCCAAGACTTTGGGTGAGGATCGGGTGGAGTTCGATTGGGAAGTTACGGTGAATATGCCGAGGCATTCTAATGCGATGCGGATTCGTGGTTTTGATGCTAATGATGAGTTGACCGGCGATTGGTTAGTTTATAGTGTTGGCGGCGGTGAGATTGAGATTGAAGGTGAAGTGACCCGGGAGGCAGCGATATATGTGTATCCGCACCGGACTTTTGCCGATATTGCTAAGTGGTGTTGCCATCAGCAGATTAGTTTGGTTGAATATGTTGATAACTTTGAGCCGGAGCTTGGCACATACTTGACAGAGGTTTGGCAGACGATGAAGCAGTCTATTGAACGTGGAATTCATGCTAATGGTAAATTGATGGGTGTGTTGCAGGTGCCGCGTAAGGCAGCGATGCTTTATAAGAAGGGTACGCCGAGTTTGCGTTTGTCAAGTTATGCGTACGCGGTAAATGAGGAAAATGCTTCGGCTTCCAGTTTAGTTGTGACCGCACCGACATGTGGTGCCAGCGGGACAATACCGGCAGTGTTGCGCTTTGCTCAGGAAGAAGCGGGATACAGCGATGCGGCAATTATTGATGCTTTAAAGGTAGCCGGACTGATTGGCAATTTGGTTAAAACCAATGCTTCGATAAGCGGTGCCGAGGCCGGGTGTCAGGCTGAGGTTGGTACGGCGACGTCGATGGCGGCGGCGGCTTTGGCGCAATTGCGTGGCTTTTCGATAGATATTATTGAAGCCGCGGCGGAGATTGCTATGGAGCATCAACTTGGTTTGACTTGTGACCCGGTTTACGGTTATGTACAAATTCCTTGCATTCAGCGGAATGCGGTAGCTGCTCATTTGGCGCAGACATCATGTGAGCTGGCAGAGCAGTTGTGTGAGACTGAATTGGTTAGCTTTGATACGGTTGTTCAGGTAATGTATGAAACCGGTAAAGACTTGCCATATGCTTATCGGGAAACGGCGCAAGGCGGACTGGCTAAGCATTTTAATAATTATGACTAAACGCCTATTATGTAACAATGTTCCAATATCCCTTGACAATTTGTTTAATTTTTCGTAAAATGAATTCAAATTCTTAGGAGGAATATATATTATGGGAAACTTAGCTATGAATAAGAAATCAATCGCAGCGGTAATCATCTTGTCGATTGTAACTTGTGGTATTTACTATTTTATTTGGATGGCAAGTACAACAAACCAATTAAAAATGTACAATGAAGATTATAATGGAACAAGTGGTGGAATGGTTGTTTTACTTTCAATCATTACTTGTGGTATTTACGGAATGTACTGGTGGTACCAAATCGCTAAAAAAGTCACACTTGCACAACAAAAAGCGGGTATGCCAACAAATGATAACTCAATCCTTTACTTGATCCTTGCGATCTTCGGATTCGGAATCATTGGTTCAGCAATCTTACAAAGCGATTTAAATAACTTATGGGATTACGCTTCAATGAATACAGCAAACAATAATCCTTACGCTCAATAATTAGTTATGAAAAATTCTTTATTGAAGAAGGAGGGACTAGTGCTCGTCGTTGGGACGGCACTAGTCCTTTTCGCTTTTATAATCATGGGCAATGATCAATTGTGCATCATCCATAACATCACCGGCCTGCCATGCCCCGGCTGCGGTATGACCCGCGCCTACCTGGCGCTGCTCCATGGTGATCTCGCTGGTGCCTTTTACTACCATCCGCTTTTTTGGATGGTTCCTTTTGGTGCTGTTGTACTTATTTTTCATAAGTATAACAGCTGGCTGCAAAAAATATATTTAAGCGAGCGATTCTGGATTGTCATCACGGTTATTGTTTTGGTAGTTTATGTAGTAAGAATGATTTTACTCTTCCCGCATAGCGAGCCGATGGATTTTAATCAGGATGCTTTCTTCCCAACAATATGGCGAATGATTTTTGGGTCATAGAAATCATTTGTTTGTTAGGTGAAATTTGCCTAAAAATTAGAGCTGTAAAAAAATCAAATAAACTGAAAAAAAGCCTTGATTTATCGAGGCTTTTTATGATAACATAGGAAGGTATGGCTGCGTTGAAGTGCGAGGTTGCCGATACACATGGAAGAGTTGTCTTGGTTTAGGCGGCTTGCCAGCCTGGTATCGGGGAATTCACACGGAGCAAGTCCTAAAAATTGAAAGGAGGACACAAAAATGGCAAACAAAATTCGCATTCGCTTAAAAGCTTACGATCATAAGTTAATTGATCAATCAGCGATCAAAATCGTTGAAGCTGCGAAAGTTAGTGGTGCAGAAGTATCTGGACCAATCCCACTTCCAACTGAGAAATCAGTGTACACAATCTTACGTGCGGTACACAAATACAAAGATTCTCGTGAACAATTTGAGATGCGTACACATAAACGTTTAATCGAATTGAAAAGTTGGACACAAAATACAATTTCAGCGTTGGAGAACTTACAGTTACCAGCAGGTGTTGAAATTGACATTAAATTGTAGAAAACAAATTTAGGAGGTGCCTTAAATGGCAAAAGGAATCTTAGGACGCAAAGTCGGTATGACTCAAGTGTTCGACGTTGAAGGCGAATTGATTCCGGTTACTGTTATTCAAATCACACCTAACGTTGTATTGCAAAAGAAATCAGAAGCTACTGATGGATACAATGCAGTGCAACTTGGATTTGAAGACAAACCAGAACGCTTAGCCAACAAACCAGAACTTGGTCATGTTAAAAAAGCAAATACCAATCCTAAGCGCTTCATTCGCGAAATCAGAGACTTCGAAATTGATGCAGAAGTAGGTAGCGAAATCGCTGCAGACATCTTTGTCGCTGGTGAAATCATTGATGCAACCGGAACTTCAAAAGGTAAAGGGTTCCAAGGGGCAATCAAACGTCACGGACAAAGCCGCGGACCAATGGCTCACGGTTCTCGTTATCACCGCCGCCCAGGTTCAATGGGTGCAGTTGCTGCGAACCGCGTATTCAAAGGTAAAAAATTACCAGGACATATGGGAAGCAAAACTGTAACAATTCAAAATCTTGAAGTCGTACAAGTTGATCTTGAAAATAACATCATTCTTGTTCGCGGAAATGTGCCTGGGGCAAAACGTTCACTTGTAGTGTTGTCAAATGCTTCAAAAGCAGTGAACAACAAAGAAGGACGTTCACTCGTTAACTATAACCCGGTTGTTGAAGTGCCAGCTGAATCAGCAGACGCACCAGAAACGGCTGAATAATTGATTACAGTCGAAAGGAGGAAACACAGATGCCTAAGTTAACTGTGTATAAACAGGATGGTTCAAAAGGGAAAGACATTACTATTAGTGATGCAGTATTCGGAATTGAGCCTCATCAACAAGCGATGTTTGATGCAATTATTATGCAACGAGCATCATTAAGACAAGGTACACACAAAGCAAAAAATCGTTCGGAAGTTCGTGGTGGTGGTCGTAAACCATGGCGCCAAAAAGGAACAGGACGTGCTCGTCAAGGATCTATTCGTTCACCGCAATGGCGTGGTGGTGGAATCGTATTCGGACCGACACCTCGTTCATACGGATTCCGTATCAATAAAAAAGTGTACCGATTAGCATTACGTTCAATGCTTTCAACGAAAGTACTTGAAAATAAATTGGTAGTCGTTGATTCTTTATCATTAGATACACCAAAAACAAAAGCAATTATTGAAATGTTTAGTAAGTTTTCAGCTAACAAACCATTAATCGTTGCTAATGATGTAAACGAAAATGTTGCTTTATCAGTACGTAACATTGAAAATGCAAGTTTATTAAGCGGACATTCTACGAGTGTTCTGGACTTAGCAAACTACGATACAATCATTATGACAGTAGACACTGTAAAATACTTTGAGGAGGTGCTTGCATAATGAAGAGCTACGCAGACATTATTAAGCGCCCAATCATTACTGAGAAAACCGCGTATATGAATCAACTCGGAAAATATGTATTCGAAGTTGCTTACGGAACTAACAAAGTTGCCGTGCGTCAAGCAGTCGAAGCATTATTCCCAGGAGTAAAAGTTGCTTCAGTTAACATTATGAATGTTAAACCGAAGACTAAACGCGTTGGACGCTATACAGGGAAAACAAATCGAAGCCGTAAAGCTATTATCACATTAGCTGCTGATAGCAAAGGTATCGAATTATTCTAAAATTTGTAGAGAAGGAGGGAATTATCCATGGCTATTAAGGTTTACAAACCAACAACGAATGGTCGTCGTAACATGACAACAATTGATTTCAAAGCAACATTAACGACTGACAAGCCAGAAAAAACGTTGTTAGCACCTTTAAGTAAAAAAGGTGGACGTAATAACCAAGGTAAAATTACCGTTCGTCATCACGGTGGAGGGCACAAACGCCAATACCGTATCATTGACTTCAAACGTAATAAAGATGGAGTGCCTGGTAAAGTGGCTACAATCGAATACGATCCAAACCGCTCTGCAAACATCGCACTTATCCATTATTTAGATGGTGAAAAACGTTACATCATCGCACCTGAGGGATTAACAGTGGGAACACTTATTGAATCAGGTGAAAGCGCAGATATCAAAGTTGGGAACGCTCTTCCGTTGGAAAAAATTCCTGTCGGAACTGTTATCCACAACATCGAATTGTACCCAGGACGCGGAGGACAACTTGTCCGTTCTGCTGGAACAAGCGCACAAATTCTTGGACGTGAAGGAAAATATGTTCTTGTACGTCTTCGTTCAGGAGAAGTTCGTTACATCTTAGGAGCTTGCCGTGCTACGGTTGGTGAAGTTGGAAACGGATTCCATGAACTTGTAAATGTTGGTAAAGCTGGTCGCAGCCGTTGGAAAGGTATCAAGCCTACTGTACGTGGTTCTGTAATGAACCCTAACGATCACCCTCACGGTGGTGGTGAAGGACGTACACCAATCGGACGTAAATCACCAGTTACTCCTTGGGGTAAACCAGCATTAGGTCTGAAAACTCGCGACAAAAAGAAAGCATCTTCGGATTTAATCGTACGTCGTCGTAAACAAAAATAAGGATGAAAAATCATCTGAAGCGCAAGATTCAGAAAGGAGGCAATTTCAATGGCTAGAAGTCTGAAAAAAGGACCATTCTGTGATGATTACTTAATGAAAAAAGTTGAAAAGCTTGAAGCTGACAACAAGAAAGAAGTAATTCAAACTTGGTCACGCCGTTCAACGATCTTTCCTCAGTTTATTGGACATACATTTGCAGTCCATAATGGTCGCGAACATATTCCAGTATATGTAACTGAAGATATGGTAGGACATAAATTAGGAGAATTTGCTCCGACACGCACTTACAAAGGGCATGCGGATGACAAAAAAACTAAAAAGAAATAATAAAATTCTGTAATAATAATCATTAATTGCGGAAGGAGGCATATCTAATGCAAGAGGCAAAAGCAGAAGCTCGCATGGTACGTGTTACCGCACGTAAGGCTCGCCTTGTTGTAGATTTAATTCGTGGTAAAAATGTTGGAGAAGCATTCTCAGTTTTATACCATACGAATAAAGCAGCAAGCCCAATTGTTGAAAAAGTTTTAAAGTCAGCAGTTGCAAATGCAGAACACAACTATAATATGAATATTGATGACTTGTATGTGAAGGCAGTATATGTCAATGAGGGACCAACGTTAAAACGTTACCGTCCACGTGCTAAAGGACAAGCATCAAGTATTTTCAAAAGAACTAGTCATATCACAGTAGTGGTAGCTGAAAAAGAATAAGTTTAGAAGGAGGCGAGAAACAATGGGTCAAAAAGTAAGTCCGATAGGATTACGTGTTGGAATTATCCGCGACTGGGAATCACGTTGGTACGCAGACAAAGATTATGCAACATTCTTACACGAAGATATTAAAATTCGCGATTTTATTTTCAATAAATTAAAACGCGCTGATGTAAGTCAAATTGAAATTGAACGTAAAGACGGTAATCGAGTGAATATTACAATTCATACAGCGAAACCAGGATTCGTCATTGGTAAAGGTGGAGCTGATATCGAGCGTTTACGTGCTGAAGTTAAAAAGCTTGTAAACCGTGAAGTCTTCATCGATATTGTAGAAATTAAAAATCCTGATTTGGTTGCACGTCTTGTGGCACGCCGCATAGCTGACCAGTTAGAACGTCGTGTATCATTCCGTATCGCCCAAAAACGCGCAATTCAATCGACTATGCGCGCCGGTGCAAAAGGAATTAAAACAGCTGTAAGTGGTCGTTTAGGTGGAGCTGACATGGCTCGTACTGAAGGATACAGTGAAGGTAACGTACCTTTACAAACTTTACGTGCTGATATTGATTACTCTCATGAAGAAGCAGATACAACTTACGGAAAAATGGGAGTTAAAGTTTGGATCTATAAAGGAGAAATCCTTCCAACTAAAAAAAATAATAAATAATCACCTTAGGAAGGAGGAGCAAAATTATGTTAATGCCAAAACGTACGAAATATCGTCGCCCTCATCGTATTAAATATGAAGGGAAAGCAAAAGGTGGAACAGAAATCGCATTTGGTGAATATGGATTACAAGCCTTAAATGGTGCTTGGATCACAAACCGTCAAATCGAAGCTGCCCGTATTGCTATGACACGCCATATGAAACGTGGTGGGAAAGTATGGATTAAAATTTTCCCAGACATGGCAAAAACTGCAAAACCCCTAGAAGTCCGCATGGGATCTGGTAAAGGTGCTCCTGATGGATGGGTAGCAGTTGTAAAATCTGGAAAAATTATGTTTGAGGTTGCAGGAGTTCCTGAAGATGTAGCACGTGAAGCGCTTCGTCTGGCAATGCACAAACTACCAGTAAAATGTAAAATTGTAAAACGTGAAAATGGTGGTGATGTAAATGAAAACTAATGAGATTCGTAACCTTAGTAATGCTGAAATTACAGCAAAAGTAAAAGAATTAAAAGAAGAGTTATTCAATCTACGTTTTCAGTTAGCAACGGGACAGCTTGAAAATACAGCCCGTATTAAAGAAGTGCGTAAAACTATAGCACGCCTTTTAACCGTTTTACGTCAAAACGAATTGAGTGAAACGAAATAAAACTGAGAGGAGGTTTCCTACATGGAGCGTAATAACCGTAAGGTTTTAGTTGGAAAAGTAGTTTCAGACAAGATGGATAAAACAATTACTGTTCTTGTTGAAACATATGTCAAACATCCTCTTTATGGGAAACGTGTAAAATATTCTAAAAAATATAAAGCACATGATGAAAATCAAACAGCAGCTATTGGTGATGTTGTTAAAATTATGGCAACTCGCCCACTATCAGCTACAAAACGTTATCGTTTAGTAGAAGTGGTTGAGAAAGCAATCCAAGTCTAATCGGTTAACACCAAGACCGAAGGGAGGTATACAGTATGATTCAACAAGAATCACGCTTGAAAGTAGCGGATAATTCTGGTGCGAGAGAGTTACTAGTTATTCGTTGCTTAGGTGGATCAAAACGTAAATTTGCAAACATCGGCGATGTCGTTGTATGCTCAGTAAAACAAGCAACTCCTGGTGGAGTAGTAAAAAAAGGAGACGTTGTTAAAGCAGTTATCGTACGTACAGTACGTGGTACACAACGTAAAGACGGTTCATATATTCGATTCGATGAGAATGCGGCAGTTATCATTAAAGATGACAAAACGCTTCGTGGAACACGTATTTTCGGGCCAGTTGCTCGTGAACTACGTGATAAAGAATTTATGCGTATTGTCTCTTTAGCACCAGAAGTATTATAATATACCGCTAAAACAAGGAGGTGCAGTGGAACATGCATGTTAAAAAAGGTGATAAAGTTCAAGTTATCGCTGGTAAAGATAAAGGACGTCAAGGTTTAATCCTTCAAGTCTTACCAAAACAAAACAAAGTAGTTGTTGAGGGAATTAATGTTGTAAAAAAACATCAAAAAGCCAGTCAACAAAATGAAGTTGGTGGAATTGTAGAAATTGAAGCGCCAATTCATGCTTCTAACGTACAGCCACTTTGCCCTAAAACGAAAAAACCGACACGCGTTGGTTATGAAGTTCGTAACGGGAAAAAAGTACGTATCGCTAAAGTATCAGGTGAAGTACTAGATAAATAATTCGATTGAAAGGAGGTCGCTTCATGAATCGTTTGAAAGAAAAATATCAAAACGAAATTGTAAAAACTTTAATGGATAAATACCAATATAAGTCAATTATGCAAGTGCCAAAGCTTGAAAAAATCGTTATCAACATGGGTGTTGGTGATGCAGTAAGCAATTCTAAGGCATTAGATGCAGCAGTTGAAGAATTGACACAAATCGCTGGTCAAAAACCAGTTGTTACTCGTGCCAAAAATTCAATCGCCGGATTCCGTCTTCGTGAGGGAATGCCTATCGGAACAAAAGTAACATTGCGTGGTGAACGTATGTATGAGTTTTTAGATAAACTAGTATCTATTTCATTACCACGTGTACGTGACTTCCACGGTGTTTCAAAGCATGCCTTTGATGGTCGCGGAAACTACACCTTAGGAATTAAGGAACAATTAATCTTCCCGGAAATCGACTTTGATAAAGTTGGCAAAGTACGCGGAATGGATATTGTTGTTGTTACTACAGCAAATACTGATGAAGAAGGTCAGACATTGCTAACTGGATTAGGAATGCCTTTCGGTAAATAGTAAGGAGGCGAAAAGAATGGCAAAAAAATCAATGGTTGTTAAACAACAAAGAAAACAAAAATTTGCTGTACGTGAATATACACGTTGTGAAGTTTGTGGACGTCCACATTCAGTAATTCGCAAATTTAAGCTTTGCCGTATTTGTTTCCGTAATTTAGCCTATAAAGGACAAATTCCGGGAGTACGTAAAGCAAGCTGGTAAAATAAATTCAAAATTGCGAAGAGCAATTTTATAACTTTCAATATAGAGAATTTTGACTGAAAATATTATGTCGAAGTTCAAGAAGGGAGGAAACGAGTCATGGTCATGACTGATCCAATCGCAGATATGCTGACACGTATCCGTAACGCGAATCAAATGCGTCACGAAAGTGTTGATGTACCACAATCAAGCATCAAAAAAGAAATCGCTGAAATTCTTAAAAATGAAGGTTTCGTTCGCGATGTTGAGTATATTGAAGATAATAAACAAGGAGTTATCCGTTTGCACCTAAAATACGGCCGCAATAACGAACGCGTTATTACTGGATTAAAACGTATTAGCAAGCCGGGTCTTCGTGTGTATGCAAAAGCAGAAGAAGTACCAAAAGTATTGAGTGGCTTAGGAATTGCTGTTGTTTCTACATCACAAGGTGTAGTTACTGACAAAAAAGCGCGTCAACTCAACGTTGGTGGCGAAGTTATCGCATACATTTGGTAAAAAACTAGTTTAGGAGGTGTACACACATGTCACGTGTTGGAAATAAAGTATTGACGATTCCCGGAGAGGTTACAATCACTAATGAAGATAACTTTCTTACTGTGAAAGGTCCTAAAGGAGAATTAACTCGTCAATTCAGTAAAGCAATGAAAATCAACATTAATGACGGTCAAGTTACTGTAGAACGTCCAAACGATGCTAAAGAAAACAGAATGCTTCATGGAACAACAACTGCTTTGATCAATAACATGATTGAAGGAGTTTCAAAAGGATTTGAAATCGCGCTTGTATTAACAGGGGTTGGTTACCGTGCTCAAAAGCAAGGTACTAAACTTGTATTAAGCTTAGGATATTCACATCCAGTTGAAGTTGAACCGGAAGCTGGCATTGAAATTGATGTTCCTTCACAAACTGAGATCATCGTTAAAGGTATTGATAAACAACGCGTTGGAGAGATCGCCGCAAATATTCGTAAGTATCGTCGTCCAGAACCTTATAAAGGTAAGGGTGTTGCTTACAAAGGTGAACGTATCCGTCGTAAAGAAGGTAAAACAGCAGGTAAGAAATAATAAAATAGCTTAAACTGCTAATTTTGGAAGGAGTGGCAATACATGATCAAGAAAGTAGCGCGTAATAAATTACGTCAAAAAAGACACTTTCGTATCCGTAATAAAGTGAGTGGAACTGCCGCATGCCCACGTTTGAATGTATTCCGTTCAAATACACATATTTATGCACAAGTAATTGATGATAATGCAGGAGTAACTCTTGCAAGTGCATCAACTTTAGATAAAGATGCTAAATTAAAAAACACTTCAAACACTGATGCCGCAGCTGCAGTTGGAAAATTGGTTGCAGAACGCGCACTTAAAGCTGGGGTAAGTGAAGTTGTATTTGATCGTGGTGGTTACATTTATCATGGTCGTGTTAAAGCGTTAGCCGAGGCTGCACGCGAGGCAGGATTAAAATTCTAAAAGCGATAGGAGGGAAAGAGATAATGTTATTAGACCCAAATCAATTTGAGCTTGAGGAGCAAGTCGTAACGATTAACCGTGTAACAAAAGTTGTTAAAGGTGGTCGTCGTTTCCGTTTCGCAGCACTCGTAGTAGTAGGAGATCGTAACGGACATGTAGGATTTGGTACCGGAAAAGCAAACGAAGTACCTGATGCTATTAAAAAAGCAATCGAAGATGCTAAGAAAAATTTAATTGAAGTACCAATTATTGGTACAACTATACCACACCAAGTAACTGGTCGCTTTGGATCAGGTAGTGTATTATTGAAACCGGCTGCACCCGGGACTGGAGTTATTGCCGGTGGACCAGTGCGTGCCGTATTAGAGCTTGTTGGAATTCATGATATTCTTTCAAAATCTTTAGGTTCAAATACACCAATCAACATGGTACATGCAACAATTGAAGGATTACGTTCTTTACGTACCGTTAATGATGTTGCTGCATTACGTGGTAAAACAGTAGAAGAAATTTTAGGATAAGGGAGGTCAACTAAAATGGCAAAAACAGTACTTGTTACCCTTAAGAAAAGCGTTATTGGCGCAAAAAAAGATCAAAAAGCAACAATTGAAGCATTAGGACTTCGTAAGATGAATCAAACAGTAGAACATAAAGATTCAGCAACATTACAAGGGATGCTTCGCAAAGTTGCACACTTAGTTAGCGTAAGCGAACAATAAAAGAAGGAGGTGCACTAAGGTGAAGTTACATGAACTTAAGTATACAGAAGGTTCTCGTAAAAATAAAAACCGTGTAGGGCGTGGTCCTGCAAGTGGAAACGGGAAAACTGCTGGGCGCGGTCATAAAGGACAAAACGCTCGTAGCGGTGGAGGTGTACGCCCAGGATTTGAAGGTGGACAAACTCCTTTATTCCGTCGTATTCCTAAGCGTGGATTTACAAATGTCTTCCGTAAAGAATACACTATTGTAAATATTGATACATTGAATCGTTTTGATAACGGAACAGAAGTAACTCCTGATTTATTATTATCAACAGGAGTTATAAGTAAATTATCTGACGGTATCAAAATCTTAGGCAATGGTCAATTAGAGAAAAAATTGACAGTAAAAGCGCATAAATTCTCTGGAAGCGCAAAAACAGCAATTGAAGGTGCTGGTGGGAGTATTGAGGTGATTTAGATGAAGACCTTTACTATTAGAGATTTATTCTTTAGTAAATTGGCTAAACGGATCTGGTTTACAGTATTTATTCTGTTTATCTTCCGTTTGGGTGCGATGATTCCGACACCGCTAATCAATGGTGAGGCTTTGCGATCTTATATGGAATCCAGTTCTGGAGCCGGAGGATTGTTTGACTTTATCAACTTAATTGGTGGTGGCTCATTTAAACGTTTTAGCGTTTTCGCTATGAGCGTTTCACCTTACATCACAGCGTCTATCATCGTTCAACTTCTTTCACAAGATGTTATTCCAGTTTTATCTCGTTGGGGTAAAGAGGGGGTTAACGGGAAGAAGAAATCACATATGTTAACTCGTGTTTTATCATTGATTCTGGCTTTCGTTCAAGCAATTGCAATTGCATTAGGATTTAATGCCTATACAAATGGGACATTATTGACTATTACGAATGGAGATTATACACCAGTTATTTTGGTAGCAATCATATTAACGGCAGGTACCGCAATCTTAATCTGGCTTGGTGATTTGATTACTAAGCATGGTATTGGAAATGGTATTTCAATTATCATCTTGGCGGGGATTATTTCCCAATTGCCAAATGAAATCTTGAATATCTGGAATACATATATGGTTGAGGGCGCAACTGCTACTAACTATGCTACGATGATTCTGGTATATCTGATTTTATTGTTGCTAGTCGTTATTGTCGTCTATATGCAAGAAGCAACAAGAAAAATACCTATTCAATATGCAAATGTAACTGCTAAAGAATCGGCAGTTAGTGATAAAAACTACTTACCATTAAAAATTAACTCTGCTGGGGTTATCCCGGTTATCTTTGCAAGTGCAATCATTTCATTACCGGTTACTGTTGCTGGATTTTTCGGCACAACAGACTGGGGTAAATGGGTTACTGAGAACTTAACCTTAACCGCAAACTGGGGATTCGCGCTTTATGTTGTAATGACTATTGCGTTTACGTTCTTCTATGCATACGTACAGATTGATCCAGAAAAAATGAGTGAAAATCTTGGTAAGCAAAATGCATTTATTCCAAATGTTCGTCCTGGCGAAGAAACTCGCAAGTATATTTCAGGAGTATTGGGCCGTTTGACATGCAGTGGTGCTATCTATCTTGCAGTTGTCGTGTCTATTCCGCTTATATTAAGCCGCGTTGCCGGTATTAATGTAATTATTGGTGGTACATCAATTATTATCTTGGCTGGGGTAGCATTAGAGACTGTGAAACAGATGCGTATGCAATCGTCATCACGTTCTTATACTAACTTCTTGGAATAGTGTTGGATTTGGAGGCAAATAAATGTCAATGAATATTATTATAATGGGGCCTCCCGGTGCTGGGAAAGGTACCCAATCAGCCAAAATCATTGAAGAGTATAAAATCCCGCATATTTCAACTGGTGATATGTTCCGGGCGGCTATGAAGGATAAGACGCCAATGGGCATTGAAGCACAGAAATATGTTGATCAAGGTGAACTTGTTCCTGATAGTGTAACGAACGAAATTGTTCGTGAACGTTTGGCTCAATACGATTGTGAAAATGGATTTTTACTTGATGGATTCCCTAGAAATCCAGATCAGGCAGCAGCATTAGATGTAATGTTGGCAGAAAAAGGTCGGAAGATCGATGTTGTTCTGAACATTGATGTTCCCACAGATTTACTCACAGAAAGATTGACCGGTCGCCGTGTTTGCCGCAATTGTGGCGCTACTTACCATATCGTTTATAACCCACCAAAAGTTGATGGTGTTTGTGATGTATGTGGCGGTGAACTCTACCAACGCTCAGATGATACTGAAGAAAAAATTACCACTCGGCTTTCATTATATTTTGCAGAGACTAAACCAGTTATTGATTATTATCAAAAAAATGGTATTCTCCGCACTGTTGATGGAACGCTCGGAATGGAACATGTATACGAAGCAATTCAAAGTATACTTGGAGGCGGAAACAAATGATTATTTGTAAAACGCCGCGAGAAATAGAAATTATGCGCCAGGCTGGCAAAATTGTTGCTATTGCTCACCATGAGGTGAGTAAATACATCAAGCCGGGAATTTCTCTTGCCGAGCTTGACACTATTGTTGAGCAAGTGATTCGTAGCTGTGAGGCTACGCCATCATTTAAAGGCTATAATGGGTTTCCGGCAAGCAGCTGTATATCTGTTAACCAAGTTATCGTTCACGGTATTCCTGATGAATATCGTTTACAAGACGGTGACATAGTTACGATTGACATTGGAGCATATTATAAAGGATATCATGGTGATTCTGCTTGGACTTATGCAGTTGGTTCAATTAATGAAGAAAAACAGCATTTGTTGGAAGTTACAGAGCAATCACTCTATGAAGGCTTAAAACTCATTGCACCAGGAGTACACTTATCAGATGTTTCACATGCAATACAAATGCATGTTGAAAAAAATGGGTGCTCAATCGTCAAGGAATTTACCGGCCACGGTATCGGGCAAGACCTTCATGAAGAGCCAAACGTTCCCAACTACGGAAACTCAGGCAAAGGTGTGATTTTAAAACCTGGTATGACGCTCGCAATTGAACCTATCGTTTGCAGCGGACAACCAATTTCACACACGCTGGAAGATAACTGGACAACAGTTACTGTTGACGCGTCTCCAGCGGCACACTATGAACACACCATTGTGGTAACTGAATCAGGATATGACATCCTGACTATTCTATAGGAGGGAAACATTATGGCAAAAGCAGATGTAATTGAAGTAGAAGCAAAGGTATTGGAAACATTACCAAACGCTATGTTCAAAGTCGAATTAGAAAACGGACATCAAATTTTAGCTCACGTTTCTGGTAAAATCCGTATGAACTTCATTCGCATTTTACCAGGTGATACTGTAACGGTTGAACTTTCACCATACGATTTAACACGTGGGCGCATTATCTATCGTCAAAAATAGATAATCAAACTTTTGCATAAGTTACTTAATTTGTGCATAGGAGGTAAAAAACTATGAAAGTAAGAGTATCTGTAAAACCTATTTGCGATAAATGTAAAGTTATTCGTCGTAAAGGTCGGGTAATGGTGATTTGTGAAAATCCCAAACATAAACAAAGACAAGGATAATAACGGAGGTGCAAAGAAATGGCACGTATTGCAGGAATCGATATTCCACGTGATAAACGCGTAGTAATCTCATTAACATACATTTTTGGTATCGGGCGTACTACTGCTGAAAAAATCTTAAAAGCAGCTGACGTAAGTGAAGATACACGTGTACGCGACTTAAGCGAAGACGAACTTGTTCGTATTCGTGCAGAAGTTGACAAAGTTAAAACTGAAGGCGATCTTCGTCGTGAAGTAGCATTAAATATTAAACGTCTTCAAGAAATCGTAAGCTACCGTGGTATCCGCCATCGTCGTAGTTTACCAGTACGCGGACAACGTACGAAAACGAATGCTCGTACTCGTAAAGGACCACGTCGTACAGTAGCTAATAAGAAAAAATAATGTAAGCAATTAATGCTGAGCATTAAGACTTAGAAAAATCGTTTTGTTTGCTACAATAGTAGAGGCAGAAACGGTAATGAAGAAATTTGGATATATGATAAGATCATATATCTTACGATATCTACAAGATAAAGTGAATTAATGTAGAAGGAGGTCATGTAAATGGCACGTCAAACACGTAAACGCCGAGTGAAAAAGAATATTCCTCTTGGAATGGCTCATATTCATTCAACGTTTAACAATACAATTGTTACACTTACTGATCAACAAGGGAACGCAGTTTCTTGGTCAAGTGCAGGAGCACTTGGATTTAAAGGATCACGTAAATCAACACCGTTTGCTGCGCAAATGGCTGCTGAAGCAGCTGCAAAAGCAGCAATGGATCACGGAATGACTACAGTTGAAGTTGCAGTAAAAGGACCTGGACCAGGACGTGAAGCAGCAATCCGCTCTTTACAAGCTACAGGATTAGAAGTTACCGCAATTCGCGACGTAACTCCTGTTCCGCACAACGGTTGCCGTCCACCTAAACGTCCTCGTGGATAATTTAGGGCACTCACTGTAATATTTGAGTAAATAAAGGAGGCTACTGTAATGCTAGGTTTTGAAAAACCAGAAATAAAAGTTACTGAATATACCGAAAGTACTAATTTCGGAAAATTTGTTATAGAGCCATTAGAAAAGGGATTTGGAATTACTCTTGGTAACTCCCTTCGTCGCGTGTTGCTTTCATCTTTACCAGGTGTGGCAATTACGGACATCCAAATTGATGGTGTTGTACACGAATTCTCTACTATTGAAGGTGTACTTGAAGATGTAACGACAATCATTCTTAATTTGAAGAAAGTTATTTTAAAAGCAGAAGATACTGATTCGCATGTTTTGGAAATTACTTCTGAAAATGAAGGTGTAGTTACTGCCGGAGATATTGTTTGTGATGCTAATATTGAAGTTATTAATAAGGACTTACATATTGCAACACTTGCAAAAGGTGCGCGTTTCCACATGAAAATGTCAGTTCACCGCGGTCGTGGATACGTTCGCGCTGAGTTTAACAAACATGATGGACAAGCACTAGGCGTAATCCCAATCGATTCAATCTATACACCGGTTGAGAATGTATCATATACAGTTGATACTCGTATCAGTAAAGATACAACATTTGATCGTCTGAACCTTGAAATTCGCACTGATGGCAGTGTCAGCCCAGTTGCTGCACTTGCAATGGCTGCAAAAATTATGTCTCAGCATCTTGAGGACTTAGTTGTTCTTGATGAGCGTGCAATCATGACAGATTTCATGATTGAAAAAGAGAATGTTGCTGCTATTAAATCAAGCGATATGAACATTGAAGAACTTGATTTATCAGTTCGTTCATATAATTCATTGAAACGTGCAGGAATCAATACTTTAAATGATTTACTTGCATATTCAGAAGATGAAATGAGTAAAATCCGTAACTTAGGGAAAAAATCTTTAAAAGAAATTTTAGAGAAACTTGTTGATATGGATTTAACACTTCGATCAGAATAAAAGAAACCCTTTAGTAAAGGAGGCTATCAATAATGAGAAAATTAGGACGTACTAGTAGTCAACGTAAAGCTATGCTTCGCGGTTTAGCGACAGATTTAGTTGTCTATGAGCGTATTGAAACAACTGAAACGCGCGCGAAAGAACTTCGTCGTGTTGTTGAAAAGTTGATCACCTTAGGAAAACGCGGCGATTTGCATGCACGTCGTCAGGCTGCTTCAGTTTTATACAAAAAAGAAGCTGATGAGAACCAAGACGCATTGCAAAAATTGTTCAACGAAATTGGACCACGCTACGCTGACCGTAATGGTGGCTACACTCGTATTATTAAAGTTGGACCACGCAAAGGTGACGATGCGCCAGCAGCTATTATCGAGTTAGTTTAGTTTTAACATATATTGGCTCCAGAAGTTTTGCCCACTGCCGAATGGCTAGTTGAAAGAATGTTTATGCTCCTCTCAAAAGCAAAACTTCGGCTTCTGGATGAGAATATATCTTAAAAGAAAAAGAACATGATTTATCATGTTCTTTTTTTATTTCAAATTTTCTTCGGCTCGGGCCGGCCGTACTTCTTATAATAAATAAATGAGAGTCCAATTGAGAAAACACCGAATATAGCAACAAAGAAGAATAGGTTGGATGTGCCATATGCTTTTGAAATAATTCCCCCTACAATATTGGTAATTACTGAAGTAAACAAGAATACAGCACTGGTAGTGGTTTGCAGGGTTATGCTTAGCCGCTGTGGTACTAGCTCGTTAATTAGGAACTTAGTACTTATAGTTAAGAAAACAAAGGTTACTAACTGGAATAGTCCGGAAAGGATAATCAGTAGCGGAGTAGCTGCAACGCCAATTAAAAGAATTCGGATTGTATAAAACAAAGCCGCCAATATTAAGGTAAATTTAGCATTAATTCGGTGTGAAAAATGACTCATAAGGATGAAACCAGGAACTTCAATTAGTGCTTGAAGGCTCACATAATAGCCGACATCAATCTCAGTACCACCAACATCTTGGAGGCGAACAATGGAATAAACATTCAGTGTTTGCATACAGATATATATTAAAACTAATGCGGCAATGAGCAAGAAAAATCTCGAGGTACGAATAACTTTACCGACCTCAGCACGTTGCACTTTGCTTCGCAGCGGACTTGGCTTAGGCGGATTAATGTCTTTAATGCCATATAAAATATAAACCATTAGTGGAATTGATAGAATAAACATCACAGAAATGAAGTTCCAGCCAAACCATGTTAGGAGATATCCAGTAGCAAAAACTGATATCGACCACCCTAATGAACCGAACGACCGGACGAAACCAAAGCGGTTTCGTACCGACTCGTCAGAAGCCATTACCCAGCTGTCCAAAAGAGCGGCAATTGTGTTGGAAAGAACGCCAAGCAAGCCCACCATAATAATTAGCAGAACTGGAAAGGCACCAATATTTAAAATGAGCGCAATAGTAATTGCTAATGCAATGTATGCACCAATATATAGCCACTTGACGGACTTAGTCATACGAATAAATCGACCAGTCATAAACTGACCAACGCTTCCTAAAAGTGCTGCCAAAGCAATCGTAAAACCTAATATATCATCCGGCATACCGGTTGAACGTAAATAAACGACCTGATAGCCAAGATACATTCCAAAAAACATTTGCGAAACAAAATAGAGTATGGCAAACTGACGCACCGTTTTTTTCATGTGATAACCTCCAAAAACTCTTCCTGAAGTTATTGTACCTATTATTGTAGCTTAATACTACATGTATATGTCATTTTCATCTTTTGAAAATAATAAAAACGCTGCGGGTTGCCCACAGCGTTTTTTAACTTTTCCTCAAAATAAAGCGAACATGGTGTTCTGGATTGATTCATGATATAATATGTTTTGAAACTTTTTGATAAGGAGCTGTCATATGCGCTTTAAAAAGACGTTGTTGAATTATGTTGGGACATTATTGCCAAGCTTGTTAGTTATGGTGCTTTCTTTTGTTCGAACTTCAGTTTTTGCATCCGAACTGGGCTTAGGTGCTGGTGGGGTTGATGCACTTTTTGGAACAGTATCAGGATTTATTCACCTTGCTGAGGCTGGGCTCGGAACAGCAGTTATTACAACATTATATCGACTGGTTGCTGCAAATGATCACACTAAAATTAATCAGATTATGACCGGAGCTAGATATCAAATGCGCCGGGTAGGTGTATTGATATTATTTATGGGTATTGCGGTCGGTATTTTTGCACCCATTCTTGTAAACGAGAATCCGTTTAGTTTTGGCTATACATATTTAATTTGGGGTATTTATTTACTTCGTTCATTGATTGGGTATTTTTATTACTCGCCAGGACCAATTGTTCGGGCACATCAAAATGATTATAAAATGCAAGTGATTAATATGCCTATTCAGGTTATTACAGTTATTGTTGAAATTATTTTAATGTTGAATGGCGCAGATTTAGTTATTCTTACTATTGCCGGGATGATTGTAAGTGTTATTCAGATTGCTTTAAGCAGATGGTATATCAAGAAGTTGTACCCTTGGTTTCAATGGACAAGTAAGGATCAGATGGATTTAAGTACTAAAGATAAAACTAAAGATTTATTTGTTCATAAATTGTCACAGTTGGTTTTAACTAGTACTGACACATTAATGATGTCGGTGTTTGTAAGTGCGTCCGCAGCAGGTATTTTTAATCTGGGTTACCGTAAAGTATTTGACGCGGTAACTAGGTACTTACAACAAATTTTATTTGCAGCAGATAGTTCGTTAGGAAATCTTTATGCCTCAGAAACCAAAGAAAAGAAATTACAGGTCCTTAATGAACAAATGGATATTACTTTTTTCCTTGGTGCTGTGGTAATAATACCTATGTATTTATTGGCACAACCGTTTATTTTTATTCTGATTAAAGAAACTTTTGATCATTTATTTTTAACAGTAATGATTATATTAACATATTATCAAGTAACACGAGTTGCAGTCGGAACAGCAATAGATCTTCATGCTATGTTTAAAGAGACAAAAATGGCTGCCATTATTGAGGCAATAGTAAACTTAGTATTATCATTAATATTGGTGCAATTTTTAGGTGTTACCGGAGTTTTGATTGGTACATTAATTTCATTAGTGGTGACTAATTTTTGGTTTTATCCATATATTCTTTATAAGCAAGTCTTTGATATGAAGCCTTGGCGCTATTTTATGAAATATTTTAGTTTGTTTGGCATTACTGTTGTAGCTGCACTTATTTGGCAGTTCATATTAATGCCGGTCTTTATTACACCGTGGAATAGTTTGAATACATTGGGTAGTTGGTTTATAGGTGCTACAATAATTACCGCAATAAACGGAGTTGCCTTTTTAGTCCTATTCTGGTTTGGTTCACAAGGCTTCCGAACATTTATCGGTCGCTTTTTAAACCTTGCTAAGGAGGCAAAAAATCGTGTCAAAAGTTAGTGTAATTGTTCCGGTTTATAATGTTGAGAACTTTCTCGAAAAATGTTTGAATTCACTTGTTGAACAGAGTTTTGATGATTATGAGATAATTTGTGTAAATGATGGTTCAACAGATAACTCAGCAAATATTTTAGATTCTTATATAGAGAAATATCCAAGTAAAGTACAGGTTATTAATCAAGAAAATGCTGGACTTTCATCTGCCAGAAATACTGGAATAAGAAATAGTAATTCAGATTGGTATATGTTTGTAGATAGTGATGACTGGGTTGCACCAGATTTTATTGAAAAGCTCTATCTATCTGTCATAGATAATAATGTTAAACTAGCAAAATGTAATATTATTTTCGTTGAAGAAAACAAAGAATTTGCTTTTTATAATTTGAATACAGGTATGTATTCCACAAAGTTTTTATTATCGAACTTACAACCATCGGTTTGGAATGGAATATATCATAAATCACTTTTCAATGATGTTGTTTTCCCTCAAGGACTACTATATGAAGATCTTGCAGTTTTTCCTTTAGTTTCAGCACAACAGGATGATTTTTTCTATCTGGACTCAGGGTTATATTTTTATAATAGAACTAATGTAAACTCAATTATGAATACAGTAAGTCCAAGAGTGTTTCAAATGGTAGATTCGTTTAATTGGCTAATAGCAAATGCTAAAGTCCAAGGGATATACACACTATTTCATGATGAAATTGAGTTTTTGGCGGTGAGACATATATTCATTTATCATCTTGATGTAATAAGAGGTAATTTTAATAAAGTGGAAATACGAAATCAGTTAGCACGTATTGCAGAAGTGTTTGCTACGGAATTTCCGAATGCTGTAGATAATAAATATGTACGAGAATTATTACCGCGAAAGGTACAGAGATGGGCACTCAAAAGGTTAGTGCCTTCAGATGGAAAATCAATTATTTGGTATTGGCGATACTTAAAGATTCATGGTTAATTAGGAGGAAATAATGAAGAAACATTTGCGCTTTTATGTTTATGGGTTACCTACCGGTGGAACTACAATAGCGATTATTCGATTAGCTAATGTACTCATTGAGTCTTTTAATGTTTCGATTTTTTCTGCTTGGGAACCGGATAAAGCAAGTGTTTATAAAATGCTTGATAAAAGGGTTAAGATAGAGACTTTCCATCCAAATGTTGAGATTAACCAAAAATATCCATTTGGAATTCGAGCTATAAGATGGCAGTTTTTACGTTTTTTTGGCAGATTGGCTTTAAAAAATAAAGGTATGTTTAAATTAGCTCATCGATTTTTAGAAAAAGCTGATTGGGAAATTGGATTTACTGAAACAGAAGATGTATTACGCTTTTTGGCTTGGAGTCATTTAAAGAAAGAACAAAAAAAATTAGTAATTCATACTGATTTTTATCAAAATGCAGAAATGAATCATATTTGTAATGATATTCAACATACAATAGCCGAAGTTGTTGGTGAAACTGTTGCTGTATCGGATTACATTACTAAAACAATACATTCAAAGGTACCAAATGCAAATGTAGAAACATGTTATAATCTTGTTGATTTTGATAATTTAATCGAACAGTCCGTTGAATACGGAGTAACAAGAATAGACAATGCTCCGCATATAATATGTGTCGGGAGATTTTCGCCAGTGAAGGGACATATCCGTCTACTTGAAGCACATATGGAATTACTGAAAAGAGATTGTTTGCATCACTTGTTTTTCATCGGCCATGGTGGAGCCGATGAAAAAAGAGTCGCAGATTTTATCGAAAATAATATGTTATCTAATACCGTGCATTTAACTGGATACAAGGATAATCCCTATCCGTATTTTAAAATGAGCGATGGATTGATTCAGGCTTCATTTACAGAAGGTTTGCCAACTACATTGATTGAAGGATTAGCTTTTCATTTACCCATGGCAGCAACAGCTGTTGGTGGAACTAAAGAGATATTAGGGATTAGTGATGAGTTTGGAGTTGTTGTTGAAAATAATTCTGAAGGGGTAGAGTTTGCGCTTGAAAAATTGGTTACTGATAAAAAATGGCGCGAAGCGATGAGAGATAAAAATGCTGATAAACACATGAAGCAGTTTTATAATCCGCAAAAATGGATAAATTTATTTACAGAGAGTGGAGCAACTAATAATGATTAAACTGTCTATTATAGTTCCAATTTATGGAGTTGAAGAATATTTAGAAAAATGTTTGAATTCATTAGTAAATCAAACATTAAGTGACATTGAAATTATTTGTGTTAACGATGGTAGTCCCGATAATTCACAAGCAATTATTGAGCGATTTGTAGCTGAATATCCTGAAAAAGTAATTGGTTTATTAAAAGATAATGGTGGACTTTCTGATGCTCGCAACTACGGTATTCCTTATGCCAAAGGAGAGTACATTGCTTTTTTTGATAGTGATGATTGGGCTGACTTGACTATGTATGAAAAGCTATACAATAAAGCTATCGAATATGATGCTGATATTGCTCAATGTCGAATTATGGATGTGTATGAGCGCGATGGTAGTCATCTTGCTGGGGCATTCGAAGTGAATGTTGATCCAGTAACCTTACAGGATAATCCGCTAATTTTAGTATCGTTGGCACCAGTTGCTTGGGATAAGATATACCGGCGCTCTTTATTTGTTGATTATGGCATTACTTATCCTAAAGGCTTAAAGTACGAGGATGTAGGGACAACGCCGATGTTATTTTTGCATGCTAATAAAATTGTTGGGGTTGATGAACCATTATATTACTATCTCCAAAGAGAGGCATCAATTACTAAAGTATTTGATCAACATATTTTTGATAAATTAGCTTCTCTAGAACGAGTGTATGATTATTTTGCACAAGAAGATGCTTTAATTGAGTATCATGATATTATGGAGTTTTATTTTACCAAGCATGCAATTTTAAATATGTTGCATTTGGTTCGGTATATTGACCCGACAATTGGACGAAAAGAAGGAATCAAGCGTATATTCGGTTTTGTTAAAAGCTTTTTTCCACATTGGAACAAAAATGTTTATTTAGATGAAGATTACCGAGCAGTAGCGGAAAATTTTGGTTGGCTGGAAAAAATAAAGTATAAATTTTCAATTTGGCATATGTATCATACAAATGGAAATTCTATTCGCTTTATCTGGTGGCTAAAAGATTTATTATCACCGCCAAAGAGTGCTGTTGAGGCTCAGCAAGATCGGCATCAACAGAGCTTAGAAAAAACTCGGAAGAAGTAGAGGTTTTTTTATGGCGAAAGTAAGTGTGATTATTAGTGTTTATAATACTAGTTCAAGGCTGGCAATAGCATTGGATAGTTTGCTGGCGCAGACATTTGCTGATTTTGAAG
This sequence comes from Culicoidibacter larvae, assembly GCF_005771635.1. Lineage (GTDB taxonomy): Bacteria > Bacillota_I > Bacilli_A > Culicoidibacterales > Culicoidibacteraceae > Culicoidibacter > Culicoidibacter larvae. The sequence goes on from NZ_VBWP01000001.1 coordinate 408,414, forward strand.
TTATTTTGATTAATGATGGCAGCAGTGACGACTCTCTATCAATACTTGAAAAATATTCGCAAAAAGATGAACGCATTCAGCTTTTTGATCGCACGAATCATGGTATTTCTGCCAGCCGTAATTTCGGACTTTCTAAAGCAACCGGAGAGTATATCTATTTTATGGATAGCGATGATAAGTTGGAATTGACAATGCTTGAGCAAATGGTTGACTTTATTGAGTTAAATAACCTGGATGCGGTTCGAGTGAACTTTTTGAATATTTATCGTAACGGTAAGCGAAAGATTAATCCTTACTTTTTCAAGTTGTATGAGGTAGTTATGCCGGGAATGCAATATTTTTGTACGGATGCTAAATTGCAACGTTGGAATATGCAAAATATGACTTGGATGTGGATGATTCGGCACGAGGTTATTAAGGCAAGTGGAGTACAGTTTCCGGAACAAGTGAAGGTTTTAGAAGATGTCGCTTTTATGGCCGGGTTACTGGCTCATTGTGAACGGGTGGGAACGATTGAAAAACCACTTTATCAGTATATTCAGTATGAACAGTCGCTAACTAATACACTCAGGTTAAAGCAAACAGAAGCTGATGCCAAGGCCGTTGCCGAAAATTTGGTACAGTTAAGTGATGACCAAATTGAACCGCATGCAACGACATTGCGTGTATACGCTTGGATGTTACGCGTATTGTCGCTGAAAATTTATCGACGCCAAGCTTTTGGGCAGAAAGTTTTTTGTAAGGATATTAGAAGTACAGCGAAGGAATTGCCACTGAAGAATTATATATCTTTTTGGCAGCGCTTTTTGTTAAGACTGCATCCAGCAATTTTGGTTGCGCACTTGTGGTTGCTGGAATATGCGGATCGATTGGGAGATAAGTTTAAGAAGGTTTTTCGGGTTTATTCGGAATAGCGGAGGAGTTAGTATATGATTGGGTTTATATTTCTACCAATAATTTTCTTTATATTATATGGATTGGGTAATGGCATAACAAGCTTTTTAGATTTAAAGGTGAAACATAAGACTTTATATGGTTTTATTATTCTATTTGTTCCATTGTCAATTTTAATGTCAATAACCGCGGTATTACATCTATCGTGGCCACTTTTCTCAATATTATTTTCTTTAATATTATTTGTAGCAATAGTTAGTGCTGGATATTTTATTTACAAGTTAAAGTTATATAAAAAAATAAACCTTGGGGAGCTTTGGGGTTATGTAAAGTCAAATTATTTTTTGTGGTTATTAATAATTCTAATTATTGGATTAGTGATTTTTGATATTGGTACAGTCTATTGGGATTCAATAAGTGGAAGTAATTGGGATGACTATTTATATGGGGCAAAAGCTTTAAAGGCTATTGGCAGTTCTGCTATCTTTTCTGAATCACCATCAGTTTTTGGTGTAGGACTAGGGCTGCATGAACTAATTCCTAGTTGGGAGCTGTTCACATCATATTTTTCGAGTGTTTTTTCAGTTGCCCCAGCGCTGTTTAATCGATTAATAGTACCGTTTTTCACTGTTCCAATAATTATGTTTTCATTGAGCGAATTTCTTTATCAATTAAATGAGCGGAGAGAATCAAAATATCATTCATTTTGGCTAATTGGTTTAGCTTGTCTTATTTTAACAATGTACGGATTTGAGTTTAATAAATTATTGACATCACCGTGGTTTGGGAATGTACTAGTGACGGTTATGTACTTACCCTTAATTTTTTCTTTATTTTTTCAGAGTATTAAGAATAAAAAAGCTCTCTGGCTGTGGATTTTACTTCCGATAGCATTTTTAAGTTTTTCTTCAGTTATGCTTCTATACAGTGCTATTTCCTATATTGTTTTGATTTTTATTTGGAATATGAAAAAGCAATATGAAATAAAAATTGCGCCTGTAGTATTAATCGTGGTGTCAATATGTTGTCTAGTTGCGATTGGCTATTCAATTTGGTTAATGCATGTACCGTTCAACGAAATTTTAAGTATAAACTCGGCAACAGAACAGCTGAATTTTATTGATAGCATTAGAAGCAAGACACTATTCTTAGTCATTGCGTTGTTGTTATTTGTTTATCGAGTGGCTAAAAATAAAGCAAGTTTTAATGAGAAGTTGTTTGTAGGATTCATGTTAGCATTCATATGTGTATGTGCTTATGTTCCGATATTTAGTAATATTTTGTTTAATTTGATGAATTTTCCTTTCAGACGTTTTTTGGAAAGTCTATTAATATTATTAATGGCATATTCTGGGTTTGTAGTTGTGGATACACTATTCTCTGAACTAAAAGTAAAATACCTAATTCCTATTATGTTATTAGTACTTGTAATCGTTCAAGACCAAAACGAATTTCCAATTACTACAGAACGTTATCAAATGAGTACGGTGAAGTTTCCAAATTTGATGTCGGAAACAGTGAATGACATTGCAGAAATGTTTGACCAGCGCAATTCTGTGATTAGATTTGTAACGGTGGCTGATGTTGATAATGATAATATTGAAATGCCTGAGGACGGTATAGGGGAATCATATTTTTTTAATGGCAATAATTTATTTTTATCAACATACTATTCGAGATATATTGATATTGGTGATGGTATTCTGGCTCTAAGTAAAAATGCATATTATGCAGTTCCTCGCGGAGATATCGGAATACCAGATGAGGCACTTCATGTCATTAATCCAGATAATATGGATGCAATAATCACGGATTCAATTGAATTGCGTAATCAGGTAATGGATGATTATTCAACAGCAGAAATGTATGAAATAATGAATACTGAATTGAGAAAGCCTGTTTATGTTATTTTTATAAATTAATTTTAAAAACGCAAACTTGAGGAGTTTGCGTTTTTTTATTTTTCTCTAAGCGGAATTCAGGTGAATTCGGTTTATTTAAGTGGGTTTTTATGTTAAGATTATACTAACTTCTACGAAATTATATATGAATGGCGGTAGCATAGATATGTTTGGGAAAATTTTTAACCAGAAGGACTTAGGGCCCCTGCTGCTTATTTTAATAAAGGTTACAATTGTGTTGCTTGGGATTGGTGCTGTGATGCTGGCTTTATTTGGCATTCAGTGGCTTTGGCCAACAGTCAGTTTTATTTTGAATGGAATTTCAGCATTCATTATTGGCTTCATTATTGCCTTTTTAGCACATCCGGCAGTAGTCTTTTTACAGAAGCGAATTTGTTTTAATAATCGTGGCGCAGCAATATTTTTATTTATTGTTTTATTGGTGGCTTCGTTAGTATTTTTAGTGTTACCATTAATTCCGCAAATATATGAACAAATCATTATGTTGAAGGATGCTATTTTTAATTTGCTATCTTATTTGCAGGAGACCTTTAAAATTGATTTGTTCGGTGAGCTTGCAACATTCTGGCAAAAGAATGTTGATAGTTTTGTTAACTACCTGAAAGAGTCACCGAATCAGGCTCTGAGTGCAGTGAATAGTATTGCTGGTTGGTCAATCGCAGCGATGATGACTATTATCGCCGCTTTGTTTTTCTTATTTGATTTTGAGAATTTGCTTGGACGGATTAGCGGAACATTGCCTTATCGCCGACGAGAATCATTTACTAAGTATTTTACAGGGTTATCGAAAGAGATTTATGCTTATTTTAAAGCATTAGTGTTAAGCACCGTAATTTCATCAATTGTGTTCGCTATTGTATTGTTCGCAAATGGGGTTCAAAATGCTTTGCCGTTGGCAATTGTTATGAACTTGTTTAACTTTATTCCGATTATTGGTTCGTTTATTACTACAGTGTTGTTAGGGCTGGTAACAGTTCCTGTTTCTTTACAACTGACGTTGTTTGCTTTTTTGCCACTGACAATTTTCATGCAGATTTTCATTAATGCAATTGCACCGCGTATTTATGCTCGGGCAATCAGTGTCCCTAATATTTTAGTTATTTTGGCTATTTTAGCTGGCGGTAATATTCTTGGATTTGTCGGTATTTTAATGGCAATTCCGATTTTAGTAATAATTTTATATACAATGCGATATATCAAAGTGAGAATGTGGCGCCGAGTGCGAAAGCAAGCGGAGGTTTTACGCCAACGTAAACATGATATTTTAGTGTTTGAGAATGATCGAACAATATTGTAAAGGATGGCAAATATGGAATTATTGCTTTTAGTTGTAATTGCGATTAATTGTTTGTTTGGGATAATTATCATTTTGATGATTATACGAAGCAATAACAATAAAGGAGCAAGTCGTGAGCAGATACAAAGTTTACTTGCTCAAAGTAGTCAGTTGCAAATGCAACAAACCCATCAAGTAGAGACTAATTTAGTTGAAAGATTCATTAAGTTAGAACAAGCGACAAGCAAAGACTTGTTTGTCTTTAAAGATAATATTACGAAGGAACTTAATGCTGATTTCAATCGTTTGAATGAACAACTTGAGCGTCGATTATTGGCGATTAACGAAAAAGTTGAGCAACGTTTGGATAAAGGATTTGAAAAGACGAGTCAGACTTTTCAGAATGTTATTGAGCGTTTAGGTAAAATTGATGAGGCGCAGAAGAAGATTGATGCGCTTTCGACTAATATTATTTCATTACAGGATATTTTGACCGACAAGAAGACCAGAGGGACTTTTGGCGAGGTGCAGCTAGCACATATTTTTGATACAGTTTTTGGTGCTAATGATCAGATTTATCAGTTGCAATATCGGTTGAAGAATGGGACGCAGACGGATTTGATGTTATTTGCTCCAGATCCTCTAGGCTCAATTGCTATTGATTCTAAATTTCCTTTGGAAAATTATCGTCGCTTGACTGATCGAACTTTGTCTGAGGTTGAGGCAGCAAGTGTTGCCAAGCTTTTTGTCAGTGATGTTAAAAAGCATATTGATGCAATAGCAGATAAATATATTTGTCCGCCGGAAACCGCGGATCAGGCGATTATGTTTATTCCGGCAGAAGCTATTTTTGCTGAGATACATGCTTACCATAGCAATTTGATTGATTATGCCAGTAAGCGTAACGTTTGGATTGCTTCGCCAACTACATTGATGGCATTATTGTCTACATTGCAAGTGGTTCTGCGTAATATGGAACGAGATAAATACGCTCAGGTGATTCGTGAAGAGCTTGAGCGACTAGGTTTAGAATTTGCCAGATATAAAGAGCGCTGGGATAAGTTGTCGCGCAGTATTGATACGGTGTCGAAAACAGTTAAGGAAGTTCATACAACTACGAATAAGATTACTCGTCGGTTTGATGAAATTTCCAATGCGAAGTTTATTGAGGCAGCTGAGAATAATCCGGATTTACTGTTGAATGATCGGTTGAGTGATTCAATGGTTACTGAATATAATTGGGACGATGATGAAGACGTTGAAGATGATGAATAGAGCTAAATAGTTTTGGAGCGTGAGCAACATGGATTTTATCGCTAAAATGAAACAATTTGATAAACGGACTTTTTTTGAGGGGCTTGTAGCAGTTATTGTTGGCTCTTGTATATATGTTGCGGGGTTTAAGTTGTTTGCTATTCCTGCCGGTGTGTATAGTGGTGGTATTACGGGTCTTAGCCAGATTCTTGAAGGTTATTTAGCTAGTAACTTTGGGATAAGTCTTTCCCTTGGGATGCTGACCATTCTAGCTAATATTCCGCTGCTTATTTTTGGTTGGTTGAAGGTAAGTCGGAGTTTTGTAATTTTGAGTATTGTTTCAGTTGTGACTACTGGGGTTTTGTTGAGTGTAGTGCCTACCTATTCAATTGCTGATGAGATTTGGATTGATGTTTTATTTGGTGGGTTGTTAATTGGTGCTGGAACCGGGATTAGTTTGCGCTATGGTGGCTCAACTGGTGGTATTGATATTATTTCGATGTATGCTTCTTTACGCCGCGGTGGTGCTTTTGGCAACTACTCATTGTATATCAATGCCGGAGTTATTTTGTTGGCAGGTTTGGTTAATAATCTTGAGGTTGCTTTGTATACTTTGATTATGATTTATGTTTCAACTCAGGTGGTAAATACAATTCATACTCAACATCGGAAGTTGACAGCCTTTATTGTTACTGCTAATCCTGAGCCGATTTTGCATCAGTTGCACGTTCGCTGTAAACGTGGCGGAACGGTTATTGATGCGCAGGGGTCGTTTTCTGGGCAAGAACGTAAGATGATTATGACGGTTGTATCAAGCTATCAGCTGCATATATTGCGTGAAATTGTGTCGGTTTATGATGAACATGCATTTGTGAATATTGTGCCAACAAGGGATATTTATGGGAACTTTGCCTCGATTTTTGGTCGCCAGAAATAGTGATTAATTTTGATTTTCAATGACTTTTTCAGTATAATTAAGGGGTAACTCAAAAAGGAGGCAATGCGGGATGAAAAGATACACACCACAACGAATCAAAAATATAAGACGTATTGGATATATTATCATTGCGATAATCGGTGTTGTATTGCCACTGATTATTTTGTTGTTTTCAACCTCAGGAAATCCTTTTGACGAGCCACTAGGCTTTTTAAAATCATATTTAGGATTGCTGGCTATTGTATTTTTTGTTTTGCTGATTGCAACAATCGGAGTCAGCTTTTTCTTTATGCATATAGTGGAACGCCGCTATGAGGAGTATGTGAAAGGACTTGCTGCAGATATTGATAACACTTCATTTGAATTTATTAATGAGATGAATATTGGTGTTCTTGCCTATGATGAGCTTAAGAAGATTAGTTGGACTAATAATCAACTAAATGATTTACTAGGTGAGGTTATTGTTGATCGCACCTTAAGTGAAGTATTTCCTCATGTTAATTTACAACAATCTGAGGATAACAATGATGGTTGGCTTACTTTTGAGCAAGTACCGGTTGGAACAAAAGTATTTAAGGTTTTACATAATGTACAAAAGCATATTATATACTTAATTAATGTTACAGAAGAGTATGAATTGAGAACTCATTATGAAAATGAAAAAACTGTTATTGGTTATATTTTCATTGATAACTATGATACTTTATCGTCAATGGAAGATCGTTTGGGTATTGATATTTACTCACATATTCAACGAGCTATTTCGGTTTGGGGACAGCAGTTTAACATTTATTTGCGGCGCTATTCGTCATATCGCTGGATTATTGTTGGAGACCAAGAAACATTAGCAACAATTCTTGATGATAAGATGAGTATTCTTGACCGGGTGCGGGAGATTGGTAAGGAGTTTGCTGCGCAAACAACCGTTAGTATTGGTTTTGGTAACGGTGATGCGCGTTATGTTGATTTGTCTCGTCAGGCTTTGGAGGCTTTGGAACTTGCGCAAAGTCGTGGTGGTGACCAGGCGGTTGTTAAAGATGAGAAAAACAATGTCCAATTTATTGGCGGAAAAACAAATACTATTGAACGCCGTTCTCGAGCACGTGCTCGGGCGATGGCGAACACTTTGCATGCGTTTATTGAACAAGCAGAGCATGTGTTAATCATGGGGCATCGCTATGGTGATTTGGATTCGCTGGGAGCATCTATGGGTGTGTTGGAAATTGTTGAGGCCCATAAGAAGAAGGCGAAAATTGTTATTGACTTTGAAACTTGGAGTGAAGATACGGTTCAACAATGCAAAGAGCTATTGAGTGACCATAGCGATATTTTTATTGCTCCGGTAGACTTGGACTTCCGAAACTATAATAATGATAATACTTTAGTTATTGTTGTTGATGTGAATACTCCGGCATTGGTAGAATTCGATAGAATTTTATCTTATCCGACAATTGTTATTGACCACCACCGTCGTGGCGCGGAAACAATTGAAAAAACATTGGTTACTTATATTGAACCATATGCATCGTCGGCTGGTGAATTGGTGACGGAACTTATTTCTTATCAGCCAATGCATATTAATCTGCGAAATTCTACGGCAACGTTATTGTTTGCAGGGATTGTTTTAGATACGCAGAACTTTATTGTTCGTACAAGTGCCAGAACTTTTGATGCCGCATCGTTATTACGGACTTATGGTGCTGATGGTGTTTGGGTGCAAAATATTTTTAAAGAACAATTCGACAGTTTCTTTGAGAAATATCGAATTATTGAGCAGGCAATTATCTTCCATAATCATATCGCAATTGCTCCTTGTCGAGAGAAGGATAATTATACTCGCCAATTCTTAGCGGAAGTGGCTGACCGCATGCTGAGTTTTCAAGGTGTCCAGATGGCCTTTGCAGTTGGTGAGCTTGATGATGGCACTGTTGGTGTCAGCGCACGTTCAATAGGTAGTGATAATGTTCAGATTATTATGGAAAAATTAGGTGGAGGCGGCCATTTTAATAATGCTGCCGCACAGATCAAAGATACTAATATAGATGAAGTAATTAAACAAATTAAAACAATTATAGAAGAATAGACGAGGTGAACAACAATGAAGGTTATTTTTTTAAAAGATGTAAAAGGAAAAGGTAAGGCTGGCGAAGTGAAAAATGTTGCCGATGGGTATGCTCAAAACTTTTTGATTAAAGGCGGGTATGCAGTTGAGGCGACAGCAGCCAATTTAAAGCAGCTTGAACGCAATAATGACCGTAAGGCTCAAGAAGAAGCGGATTTGGTTGCGGAATTAAAGGCTGTTGCTAAGCAGTTAGAGAAGCTTACATTGCAATTTCCGGTAAAAGCTGGAAGCGGCGGAAAAGTTTTTGGATCAGTTTCTTCGAAACAGATTGTTGAGCAATTACAAAAAAAGCATAATATAAAAATTGATCGTCGTAAGTTGCAACTTGACCATGCTATTAATACTTTAGGTATTACTGAGGTGCCAATCGGTTTGCATAAAGATGTGAATACGAGTATTCGCGTACAATTAGTTGAAGAATAAGAGGGAAAAATAATGGAGAACAGAGTTTCAGTTCCACATAATATTGAAGCAGAGCAAGCTATTTTAGGGGCTATGCTTATTAGTAATGACGCGGTAATCACCGCGAGCGAACAGTTAACTGAGTTCGCCTTTTATTATCCAAGTCATCAAATGATTTTTGGGACTATTTCCGGCATTCATCTTGATGGTACGCCAATTGATATTACAACAGTTAGTGCAGCCTTAAAGGAGCGCGGCGAGCTTGACAAGGCAGGTGGCGTGAGTTACTTGTATGAATTGATTAACAGTGTGCCTACTGCGGCCAATGTTGAGTATTATATCAACATTGTTGAGAAGGAAGGCTTGCGTCGTCAATTGATAGAAGCAACGATGGCAATCAATAAGGGCGCATTGACTGAAAGTGAAGATATTGAGGAACTGTTGCAGCAAGCTGAACAAAAAATTTTACAGGTTGCCAATAACCGGCGAATGGGACAGTTTGAACGAATTGATAAGGTATTGAATCAGACTATTGATTATATTGAAAGTTTGAAAGCAAATGCCGGTAGTGTTACCGGTTTGAAGACAGCTTTTCGTGATTTGGATAAGATGACTGCTGGTTTGCAACGTGGTGACTTGATCATTGTTGGTGCCCGTCCTTCGATGGGGAAAACCGCATTTGCCTTGAATATTGCCCGGAATGTTGCTTTGCATAATGATGGCGCCAGTGTGGCAATTTTCAGTTTAGAGATGAGTGCTCAGCAGTTGGTTATGCGTATGCTTTCAGCCGAGGCCCGAGTAGAAGCTGAGAAGCTTCGGAACGGGCAATTGACGAATCAGGACTGGAGTAAGTTGTCAATTGGAACAAGTATTCTTGGAAAGACTAATGTATTTATTGATGATACGCCAGGGCTTACGATTCAGGAGATTCGTTCGAAGACCCGGCGTTTGAAAAACGAGAAGGGTCTGGATTTAATTATTATTGACTACTTGCAGTTGATTCACGCGCATGTGCCGGGAAATAGTCGGCAGGAGGAAGTTAGTTATATTTCGCGCTCTTTGAAGGCATTGGCGCGGGAATTGGAAGTGCCGGTAATTGCCTTGAGTCAGTTATCGCGGGCAGTTGAGTCCCGGCAAGAGAAGAAGCCGATTATGTCGGATATTCGTGAGTCGGGAAGTATTGAGCAGGATGCTGATATTGTTGCTTTCTTATACCGTGAAGATTATTATGATCGTGATTCGGAGAAGGATAATATTATTGAAATCATTATTGGTAAACAGCGGAATGGACCGGTTGGCAGTGTTGAACTTGCCTTTATAAAAGAGTTCAACCGTTTTGAAGATTTGACGCAAATTACCGATGGTTATGTACCGCCGAGTGTATAGAAATTGAAACCTCTGGCTGCTTTTGCAGCCAGGGGTTTCAGCTTGAAAAGCAGCGTTTCCCCGATGAAGAAACGCTGCTTTTGTGGTTTTGCATTTTTAAAATTAATTTGATATAATATAAGCTTACTGGAGGTGCTTAATCTTTATGCACACTGGCAATAAAATAAGATTAGTTTTGAAGTCTATAGCATTAGCTTTCGTTTGTATAGCTGCTGTTATGGTTATATATATTTTTCAACATCAGGTTCTAGCATATGATTCGGGGGTTAATAAGCCATCGTCACAAGTGGTTAGTCAAATATACGTAGACAATACTTACGTGGGAAGTGTTCGTAATGTGGATGAGTTTAAGACATATCTGGCAACGATTCATTTAGGGGCAACTACTAATAATGGTGGTAAGATTTATCTTCCGGATAATGTGAATATTATTAAGGATTTTGATGATGAATTAGGTGCTGATACCATGGAACGTTATGAAGAGCTTGCAGAAGTTGTTCCGGTAGAGGCTGATGCGATAAAGGTGACAATTGAAGGTGGTAATGAGTTGATTGTCAGTGATCGTTCAGTTTTCAACGAAGCGGTTGCAGAGTTAAAGGAAGATTACCGAATTGCTAATAACATTAGTGAGACTGAGGCCGGCTTAATAGATCCGGTTTTAGTTGAACAGAATATTGGTTTTAGTAAAGTAGTTGCTAACACAAATGATATTCTTTCAAAAGAGGATTGTTTGAAGGTTATTATTGCTAATGTTGATCAGGAATCAACATATCATCCTAATCCTAATGAGACGATTAGTCAGGTTGCTGATAGCAATAATATGGATGTTAATCAGTTGCTTATTTTAAATCCAGATATTACTGAACAGACGTTAATGACACCTAGTCTGGATGTCACGGTTGCACCGATTGAACCTAAGATTACTTTTTCAATGTTACAGATTATTCAAAAAGAAATGGATATTCCTTATGAAATTGAGTACATTGATGATGATAGTAGTTATCAGGGTGAAGATACAGTCGTGCAGGCCGGAGTGCCGGGACGGGAACTTGCTCAATTTTTAGTACAAAACAAAAATGGAGAACAGATTATTCGTTTTAAGCAGGAGTCAACGATTTTATCAACACCAACAAAAGCTATTATCTTGCGCGGAACGATGGAGAAACCGGATCGCGGAACCGGTAATTTTATTTGGCCTAACGGCAGCCGCCGGGTTTCAACAGAATTTGGTGATGATGATTTGTTTGGTTCTTATCGTTGGCATGGTGCGATGGATATTAATGATTATTCCGGATCACCAATATGGGCTTCAGATAATGGCGTAGTTGTTGAGGCTGGATACAACGGGTCATATGGTTATACAGTTGTTATTGATCATAATAATGGTTTCCAAACCCGATATGCACATATGCTTGCTGATAGTATTACGGTGCATGTTGGTGAGATTGTTACCCAAGGAACAACAATTGGGCAAATGGGCTCAACCGGACTTTCAACCGGAACACATTTGCATTTTGAGATAATATTAAATGGAACGAAAGTAAATCCGCGCAATTATTTGCCGGCGGAATAGATACCTGTGAGGTGGAACATGATACTTAAAGAAGAACATAAACAGAAAACGGAATTTGCAATAGTTATTGCTGCAATAGCTATTGTTGTCGCTCTGGGAATTCTTTTTAGTGTGCTTGTATTGCAAAACACGACTCTTTTACATGCTCAATCAGGCAGTGAAGTAAAGGTTTACGAAATTTATGAAAACGGTAAAAAAGTCGGTACGGTGAGTGATAAAGAAAATTTCACAGCATATGTTTGGAAAGAACAGAGCAAGAATATTAATGAAACTGGAAAATTGTATTTCGGTGATTCGGTGCAGATTATGACTAATTATGTGCCGGTTTCAGCGTTGCCTGAAGATAACGATAGGTTGTATAAAGAAATTATGGATCAGCTCACAATCGAAGGTACGGCATACCAAGTTCATTTAAGTAATGGTAATACTTTCCATGTGCGTAGTCGTCAAGAGTTGCTTGATGAGATTGAGCGTCTCAAGGATATGCATGCGGTAAAAGATGTTGATCAAAATGATGCTTTAGCAGTTGCTGAGGCAAAAAGTAAGATGACTTTAGGTGTTGAGTACACGCTTAAAGAAACAACAATAAACATTGAAGAGTCTTTAAGCGGCAGTGATCTGACTCATTATTTACTTACATCAAAGCCAGTAGCTGATAGTACTTATGATACTAAGGCTGGGGATACTTTAGCAACAATTGCCGGTAAAAATGAAATGTCGGTTGTCGAGTTGTTAGAGTTGAATCCGGGATTAAACGAAAATACTTTAGTAACTCCTGAATTAGAAGTAAATGTTACTTCTTTGAATCAGGTGCTTGAGTTTACTAAAATGGAAACCAAAACTTATACCGAAGAGATTCCTTATGAAATTGAGTATAAAGATGACGCTACAATGAGTAGCGGTGAAGAGAAAGTTGAACAGCAAGGACAGAATGGTTCGGCAATTGTTGAATACTTGGTTCGTACGGTAAATGGTGAAGAAGTTAAGACTGAGCAACTTTCAAAAGTTGTGGTAACTGAACCGGTCAAGGAAGTTCGATTGCGTGGAACCGGAAGCAGTGCTTCATTAAATCCGGGAAGTCCGAACTTAGATCCTGGAAATGGTCGCTTTATTTGGCCGGCAGCTGGGATAGTGACTTATGAGTTTATGGATCCGGCATATGGTGGACCGCATTATGGTATTGATATTGATGGTGAAACCGGTGATCCGATTTGGGCTGGTGATAGTGGTTCGGTTGTACAAGCTGGCTGGAATGGTGCTTTCGGATACTCGGTGATGATTGATCATGGTGATGGAATTCAAACTCGCTATGCGCATTTAAGTGCTATCTATGTTAATGTTGGTCAGTCAGTGAGCAGGGGAGAAACAATTGGTGCAATGGGCGATACAGGGTTAAGTTTTGGTTCGCATTTACACTTTGAAGTGCATATTTATGGTGAGCGGGTGAATCCACGACCATATTTACCATAAATTGGATATGAGATGGATATTGGAATGGAGTGATTAAATAGTATGGCAGATAATAGTAACAGAAGTAATTTAGAGAGAATTATTGTTTTTGCAGGGGTTGCGGTTGTAACTATTGTTGCGGTGCTTTTAAGTGTTTTAGTTATTCAAGACACTAATATTCTTCAAGCCCAATCAGGTGCAGAAGTTCAAGTTTACGAAATATATGAAAATGATAAAAAAGTTGGGGTTGTTGCTGATAAAGATGCTTTTGAGTCGTATGTCTGGAAAGCACATAGTCAAGATATCAGTGAAACCGGTAAACTTTATTTTGGTGAGCAGGTAAGTATTATTCCAAACTATATTCCTAAATCAGAATTACCTCAAGACAGTGAAGAAAGTTACCAGGAGATAATGGAACAGGTTACTCTAGATGGCACGGCATATCAGGTACATCTTAGTAATGGTAATACTTTTTATGTGCGCAGCAGAAGTGAGTTATTGGCAGAGATTGATCGCTTGAAAGATATGCAGGCGGTTAAGGGTGTTGACCCAAATGACCTTTTAGCTGTTGATGAAGCCAAAAGCGCAATGACATTAGGGGTAGAATACACATTGCAAGAGGCAACAATTGATATTAATCAAGCGTTGAGCGGGACGCAGTTAACGCATTATTTGCTGACGGCAAAAACGGATGCAGATAAATTGTATGAAACGCAAGCAGGTGATACGGTTTCAACAATTGCTAAGAGTAATGATATGACAGTAGATGAATTTTTGGAACTGAATCCAAGTATCTCTGCAAATACATTAATTACCCCAGAAGCAGAAGTGAATGTCACACCGCTTGACCAAGTGCTTGAGTTTACCAAAATGGAAAAACAAGAGTTAGTTGAAGATATTCCATTTGAAATAGAATATAAAGATGATAGCTCATTAGCAACCGGTACTGAGATCATTGAGCAAGAGGGTAAAAAAGGTTCAGCAATTGTTGAATATTTGGTACGGACAGTTAACGGACAACAAGTAAAAACAGAACAACTTTCTAAGGTTGTTTTAAGTGAACCAGTGAAACAAATTGTTAAACGCGGAACAGGTAGTATTTCAGGCGGAACCGGTGGTTCAACAATATATGATGGACCAATTTATACGGCTGGAACCGGTAAACTGATTTGGCCATATAATGGACGACTTGGATTTGGTTATATGGAAGAAGGTTACGGTGGCGCTCACTGGGGTATGGATATCCTTGGGAATGCCGGAGATGCAATTGTTGCGGCAGACACTGGAACAGTTGTTGAATCAGGTTGGGGTGGATCATTTGGTTATACGGTAGTAATTGACCATGGACAAGGGTTCCAGACCCGATATGCCCATATGATTGAGATGCCGGCGGTGTCTGCCGGTCAGGCAGTAAGCCAAGGTCAAGTTATTGGCTATGTCGGCAGTACCGGTTATAGTACCGCGAACCACCTTCATTTTGAAGTTATTGTTTATGGTCAGCGGGTGAATCCTCGTCCATACTTGCCATAAAATTGAGACGAAATAAAATTATTGGAGACTGTGGTTTCGAGAGTTGTTCTCGGAGCCACAGCAAATTTTTGTGAAATAGAATTGGAGGTAGACATCAGTGCAGTTTGCAGTTTTATTTAGTGGCAGCAGCGGTAATTCAAGTTATGTTCGCGTTGGTGATGATGTTTATCTGATTGATGCCGGAGTGAGTACAAAGCGGCTTTTGGCAGCTTTAGCCGAGCATAATATTGATGCACAGCAGATTAAAGCGGTGTTTTTGACCCATGAACATAGTGATCATATTGCTGGTTTGCGAGTGCTTTGTGATAAATATAATATTCCGCTTTATACCAATGAGCAGACGTTTAACCATATTCCGGTGAAGAGCCGGCCGGTTAGCAGTCAAGTTATTTTCATGGAACACAATTTTTTGTATCTTGATCAGTTATATATTAAGACAGTTCCGATTTCACATGACGCTAAGGATGGATTAGGTTATGTGTTTGAGACTAATAATAAGAAAGTAGTTTATCTTACTGATACCGGCTATGTCAGCGAAGCTGTAAAGCATGAAATTGCCGGCGCTGATGGTTATATTATTGAATCAAATCATGACCCGGAGCTTTTATTGCAGTCAGCTTATCCATGGCATGTGCGGCAACGTATTTTGTCGGATCAGGGACATTTATCGAATGAAAGTTGCGGATACTTGTTAGCCAATATCATTTCAACTTCAACTCGTTTTGTTGTTCTCGCTCATTTGAGCGAAAACAACAATCTAGCGGAACTCGCCCTAAAAACAGTTGAAAATATTCTAGTGGAAAAGCAAGTTCGTAATGGTCTGGAGCAATTATGTGTGGCTTATCAGGATCGGCGAACTGCTATTTTTACGGTTTAATGTGGAGAACACTTGTATAAAGTGTTCTTTTTTGTGAGTTTATTGTGTAGTTTTATATATTGAGATGTGTTTTTTTAGTGAAGCGGAAAAGGTGGTTTTACAATCATGCATGTATTATTAAGAAAAACAAGAAATTATATTGTGGTAAATAATGGTATTTATATGTGTAAAAATGTGCGATAATTTTCAGGTTTGAAAAAGTGTTATAATATATAGGAATAGTAATAAAGGAGGCAGATGTAATAATGTCTGAACATTTACATAATCATGATGAACTGGATACTAATCCGGAAACTGAGGAACAAACTATTGAAAAAAATGGAACAGTCAGTGATGTCACAACAGATGTTCCTGTAAGTGATACTGTTATTGATGTTACCCCAAGCCGGGTAGTGGTGAATAATGAGGTGCCGGTGGCAGATACTAACAACAGTGGGGCATCGAACCCGGGTGTGGTTGGTGAAGCACATAGTGCTACTCAAGCAGAGCCAAGTATTGAAGAGCTCTTAGCCGGCAAGAAAAGCAGTAGCGGCAATAATGGCAATGGTGGCGGAAATGTGCCGCCGCAGCCACCACATCAAGCGCCGAAGAAATCAGGAAACGGTAAGAGTTTCTTATTTGGACTATTAGGTGGATTGTCAGGAGCGTTAGTAATCGTTCTATGCGCGGCATTAATTTTTGGAACTTTAGGGTTTATGAATGCTGGTTCAGGAACACCGACGAATGGTAATGGTGTTTCGATTTCCGGAAAGGTTGAGATTGAAACTGATTTGACAGCTGCAGTTGAAAAAGTACAGTCAGCAGTTGTGCAAGTGGTTACTTACGATGCCGCAACTTCAAACACGATGTTTGGTGGTAATAGCAGTTCAGGAGAACTTGAGGAAAGCGGCAGCGGCTCAGGCGTTGTTTATAAGTCAGAAGGTAATGATGCTTATGTTGTAACGAATAATCATGTTGTTGATGGTGCTAAAAAAGTGAAAGTAGTGTTTGCAGGTGGTGCTGAATCTGAGGCAACTGTTGTTGGCACGGATTCAGTTCAGGATTTGGCTGTTCTGAAGATAGATAACGAACATGTCACAACGGTTGCAACCTTCGGAGATTCCGAAGCGCTAAAACTTGGTGAACCGGTTGCAGCAATTGGTAGCCCGCTTGGTTCAGAGTATTTTGGTACAGTGACGCAAGGGATTATTTCCGGAAAAGAACGGACTCTTGAAACTGATAATGCCGAAATTACTGTATTACAAACTGATGCAGCTATCAACCCAGGTAATAGCGGTGGGGCATTAATTAATATGGCTGGTCAAGTTATTGGTATTAACTCCGCAAAAATCAGCACTGAATATGCTGAAGGTATGGCTTTCTCGATTCCGTCTAATACGGTTGTTGATGCAATTTCAGTATTGGAAACCGGACAAACTATTGAACGTCCATATCTTGGTATCCAAGGGATTGCTATTGAAGATTTATCAGCAAGTCAACGTCAGCAATTGAATATTCCGGATAGTGTAACCAGTGGTATTTATATTGCGGAGGTTAACTCGGGATCTGCGGCAGCAAGTGCCGGGGTACAAAAAGGTGATATTATCACTTCAATTGATGGAAAAGACGTTGGTACGGTAACACAATTAAAAACGGTCTTGAATACTAAGAAAAAAGGTGATAAAGTAACTGTTGAGTATTTCCGTAATGGAAACAAACAATCAACAGAGGTCACTTTAAACCAAGTGCAGTAGAGGAGCGTTTATGCAGATACAGATTATCGCCGTTGGCAAACTGAAAGAAAAATATTTACAGATGGCTATGAGTGAGTATCTGAAGCGTATGAGTGCATATGCAAAAATGCAGGTTGTGGAAATTGCTGAGGCAAAAGTGAGCGAGAATGGTCGGGAGGCCGACATCCTCGCCGCTAAGCAAAAAGAAGGCGACATGATTCTAGCTAAGATTAATAACGATGTGCATGTTATTGCCCTTGCGATTGAAGGCAAGCAATGCAGCAGCGAAGCGTTTGCAGCAAGCCTTGATCAATTAGCAACATATGGTAAAAGTAAAGTAGCTTTTATTATAGGTGGTTCGCATGGTCTCGCTGATACGGTGTATCAGCGTGCGAATCAGTTGCTTTCGTTTTCGGAAATGACTTTCCCGCATCAGCTGATGCGGGTCTTCCTCATCGAACAAATATATCGTGGTTTTAAAATTAATATGAATGAACCATATCATAAGTAAAAAACGGCGCTTCAGATTAATGAGAAACGCCCGCAATTCCATAAAAACCGGCAAAAATTGCTCAGTCACGTATGTCAAGATACGCTCTATCACAATTTTTGCCGGTTTTTTGTAATTTCAAGCGTTTTCAATTAGTCTGAATTTTATGTTGAAAATAATAGCTATAATCTTATACAGTTGATAATGTTGAAATATCGAGCGCCGATTTTTAATCTTACAAAAGGGTTATGCAAAAACAATAAAACAGTGGTATAATGGTTAAGACAATTAAAAAGGATGTGAGAATTAATGTTTTTAAATATTTATGAATTTTGTGCCGGAACCAGTGAGTATAATACAATCCGTGCTACGTTTAGCGGTGAAGAACTTTGCAAAGGATTGCAAGGCCGTTTAGAGGCGAACTTGGAGGATTACGTAAGTAAGGATCTCGGGGCAATTACACCAATTAATACTTTAGGGAAATTGAATTTTGAGACGCTTTATTTTGTTGGTTTAGGTGAACGCAAAGAGTTGACTACAGCGAAATTACGTACTGTGTTTGGCGAATTGGCTAAGATGATGGAAAAAGATTTTGTGTTGCATGCTGAAAGTTTTGCAACAGAAACAATTCCTGGAACCACAGTAGCTCAAATTTTTGTTGAGAGCTATATTATGGCGCGTTATGTTTTCAAAAAATACCGGGCTGATCGCAAAGAAAATGCTGAACTGACCGTGCGAATTTTCACTGCTGATGATGCCAGTGCGGCAATTGAAAAGGGAACAGTATATGGTGAGGCGACAAATCACGCTCGTGATTTGTCAAATGAGCCGAGTAATAAATTGATTCCTGCTGATATTGCGACATATGCGCAACAATTAGCGAAAGATTTAAACCTCGAGTGTGAAGTATTAGCGAATTCGCAGTTGAAAGAATTAGGTGCCGGAGCCTTATTGGCAGTAAACCGTGGCAGCCGTCATGAAGCGCGAATGATTACGATTAAGTATCAAGGATTGCCAACTTGGGAAAATCCTACTGCATTAGTTGGTAAGGGTATTACTTTTGACACTGGCGGATATAGTTTGAAACCACCAACAGGTATGGTTGGTATGAAACACGATATGAGTGGTGCTGCCAATGTGCTCGGTGCAATTGAAGCAATTGCTCGTTTAGGATTGAAAGCAAATGTTATGGCAGTAATTGCATCTACTGAAAATATGGTGAGCGATTATGCTATGAAAGTTGATGATGTAATTACATCGTTGGCAGGAAAAACAATCGAAGTCAATAATACTGATGCTGAAGGACGTTTGATTTTAGCTGATGCGGTAACTTATGCACAACAACAAGGGGCAACCCGTATTGTTGATATTGCGACTCTAACCGGTGCATGTTTAGTGGCTTTGGGTACTGATATTTCCGGAGTTGTTTCAAATAATGATAGCTTCTACAATGACTTTGTAAAAGCGGCGGCAGCAACCGATGAGAAACAATGGCGTTTACCAACCGATCAATGGTTTGTTGACCAAGTGCGCTCAAGCAAGGTAGCAGATTTATTGAATGGTCCGACTCGTTTTGGCGGGGCTTCAATCGCAGCAGCATTCATTGGTGAATTTATTGAGGTGAAAGATTGGATCCATCTTGATATTGCCGGTACCGGTAATGTTGATAAGGATACTGCGCTTTGTCCGTATGGTGCAACAGGAGTATTTGTTCGCGCCATGGCAGAATTATTTGCATAAAAGGAGTAACCTGAATGTTTAATTTTATTGATGGCTTAGATCAAGCATTCATGCTTTGGTTGCATCAATTTGGTGGTAACATTGTCTTGGATTACTTGGCAATGATGATGGCATTTCTTGGTGACAAGGGGCTTATCTGGTTGTTACCGGCAATTATTATGTTATTTTTTAAAAAATATCGTCATATTGGAATCTTGATTATTATCAGTATGGCAATAACCGCTTTAGAAGTTGAACTGTTGAAAAATATTGTGGCACGACCAAGACCGTATGTTACATTGGGATTTGATGATATGCTGGTAAATGAAAATCCCTTTAAATCATTTCCATCAGGTCATGCCTCATCGGCTTTTGCAGCAGCAATTATCTATGCGAAGTTCTTCAAAAAATATCGCTGGGGATTTATTGGATTTGCCATCTTAATGCTGGTTTCAAGGCTGTACCTTTTCGTTCATTATCCGAGCGATGTACTGGTTGGCACTGCAATCGGAATAATAAATGCTTTGCTGGTGTATACAATATATCAGCACCGGGCTAAGATAAAGCAGATTATTTTTAGAGAAGATTTGAAAAACACGGAAGTTTAGCTTCCGTGTTTTTTTCTTTTTTTCAACATAAATATTGACAGCGTAACATTGTTCTGTTATTATTGTTTTATAAATAGAACATTGTTACGCAGAATGGAGCGAATGGTATGAATAATTTGAACTTTGAAGGTATCGGTAGTGCACAAGGCGGTGAATATGACCGTGTTTCGATTGAAGGATTGTGTACCTGCAAGGGTGATATTAAAGCGCGTTCAATTTCGATTGAGGGTATTTTTCATGGCAAAGGTATGATTGAGGCGGGTGATTTTGATTGCACCGGTGTTGCTGAGATGAGTGGTGATATTCGGGCACGCAAGATGAATGTCAGCGGTGTTGTTTCTGTGAAAGGAACAAAGGTTGAGGCAGAAGATATAGAATGTGATGGTACAATTAATATCGATGGTGAAATTTCGGCTGATCGTATTTACGCTAATGGATTTGTTAATGCTTCTGAAATAGTTGGTGATGAAGTGACTATTAATTCTGAGTTTGGTGGCTTCTCGCGGATTATTATCCGTAAGTTTTCAAAGATTGAGTTAATTGAAGCAACTAAGGTAAATGTTAGTAATGTTAAAGCTAAGAAGGTAAGTGGAGCGGATCTTATTATTGGGCCAAAATGCAAGATTGATGTTGTTGATTGCAGCGGAACTTTGCGAGTAGATCCAAGTGCAGAGATTGGCGAGATTATTGGTGAGTATGAAATGAGATAGGAAAAGGCAGGTTCGGACCGACCTGCCTTTTCTTTTTTTCTCAAAAAGAGTATAATTAGAGGTGCAAATTATTGTTAGAGGAGAATTTTGATGAAACGAGTTCGAGTTCGTTACGCGCCGAGTCCAACCGGGAATTTACATATCGGAAATGCGCGTACCGCTTTGTATGTGTATTTATTTGCTCGTCATTTTGATGGCGACATGGTTTTGCGGATTGAAGATACTGATATTGCCCGTAATGTTGAGGGCGGTGAGGAGAGCCAGGCAGAGTTTTTGCATTGGTTAGGCATTGAATGGAATGAGGGGCCGGATGTTGGTGGCAACTATGGACCGTACCGCCAATTGGAGCGTCTTGATATTTATACTAAACATACTGAGCAATTGATTGCTGATGGTCATGCTTACAAGTGTTTTTGTACCGAAGAGGAGCTTGCGGCTGAGCGTGAGCGGCAGATGCAAGCGGGCTATCCGTCGACTCGTTATAGTGGCCATTGCCGGAATTTGACGGCGGAGCAAATTGCTGAATACGAAGCCGAGGGGCGTGCGTATTCAGTGCGCTTTAAAGTGCCAACAGATGTTGAATATAGCTGGAATGATATGGTGCGTGGCACAATAAAAATGGAGTCAAAGGATATTGGCGACTGGGTTATTGTTAAGCAAAATGGTATTCCGACTTATAATTATGCTTGTGTTATTGATGATTCGTTAATGGAAATCAGTCATGTGCTTCGTGGTGAAGAACATATTTCAAACACACCGCGACAATTAATGGTGTATCAAGCATTTGGTTTTGAAGAACCAACTTTTGGTCATATGTCGGTAATTGTTAATGAGAATCGTAAGAAGTTATCAAAACGTGATGAAGCAGTTATTCAGTTTATTGAGCAATATCGTGATTTAGGTTATCTGCCTGAAGCGATGTTTAACTTCATTACTTTGCTCGGTTGGTCGCCAGGCGGGGAAGAAGAGATTTTCACCAAAGAACAGTTCATTGAAATATTTGATCCGGCTCGCCTTACCAGCTCGCCGGCCATGTTTGATCGCGACAAATTAGCATGGATTAATAATCGTTATGTAAAAGCAGCTCCTTTGGAAACAATTGTAGCGCTTGCGCAACCGCATTTAGCGAAAGCATATGATTTAGGCAAACATAACCAAGCTTGGATTGAAGCATTAATCGCTTTATATCATGACCAAATGTCTTATGGTGCTGAGATTGTGCCACTTTCAAGTTTATTCTTTAAAGATAAGATTGAACTTGGCAATGAAGAAAAAGAATTTTTAGCACAAGAAGGTATTGATGCAACTTTAGCATTATTCGCGGAGAAGTTGGCAGCTTTACCGGAATTTACTTTTGCTGAGATAAAAGCGGCAATGCAAGCTACCGGCAAAGAACTTGGTGTTAAAGGGAAATTCCTGTTTATGCCAATTCGTATTGCGACAACCGGACAAATGCATGGTCCTGAGTTACCGCAAACTCTTGAATTGCTTGGACGCGAGCAAGTTATTGCGCGGCTAAATGATGCAATCTAAAGAGCGTTGAGAAACGCTCTTGGGTTAGTAAGACAATAAAAAATAATGTTTTATCATTTGTTAAATTGTTCAAAGTAGGATAAAATAAAGGTAGAGATATAGAATGGAGGTCCTTACTATGAAAAATATGTATAAACATGTAATCGTTGGTATTGATGGCTCAGATCAGGCAGACAAAGCATTTCAAAAAGCAATTCGTATTGCTCGTGAAAGTGATGCCACATTATATATTGTTTCAGCATTACAATTTGTTTCAGATTCGGACTTTATGTACACAACTATGGATGTAGGAATTACCCCGTTGGTAACTGACTCAAGTGACGCATCGTATCAAGCATTGGATGCGCGCAAAGAATTAGCGAATGATTTGGCAGAGCAGGCAAGTCGTGCCGGGGTTGCTAAAGCAGTTGTTATCGTTGATTTTGATGACCCGAAACAATTATTGATTGATACTGTTGATAAACATGAAGATGCAGTTATTGTTCTGGGTGCAACTACGAAGAAAACTTTCGAACGCTTTATGGTTGGTTCAGTTGCCCAGCACGTGGTGAATAATGCGCCGTGTGACGTTTTAATTGTAAAATAAGGACAAAAAAGCCGGTCGAGCCGACCGGCTTTTTTTAATTTCAGTGAGGAGAAAAAAATATGGAAGCAGTTAGATATTATCAGGCTCCATTTGGATGGTTGCGTTTAGCGGCTAATGAGCAGGGAATTTTCCGTTTGGATTTTGTTGATGAAGCAGGGGAGGAGACAATGACGAGTTCGAAATATTTGGAGCAAGCAATTCGCGAGCTTGATGAGTATTTTGCCGGTACCCGGCAACGGTTTGAGGTGCCGTATAATTTTACTAGCGGAACTGAGTTTCAACAGCAGGTTTGGCATGCGCTGGCAGAAATTCCTTATGGGCAGACAGCATCGTACAAAGATATTGCTATTGCCGTTGGCAATGAAAAAGCGGTGCGTGCGGTTGGCGGTGCTAATAACAAAAATCCGATAGCAATTATTGTGCCGTGCCACCGGGTCATCGGCAAAGATGGCAAGATGGTTGGTTTTGGTGGCGGAATTGCCACCAAGATTTGGCTGCTTGATCATGAGAGGGGCTGGACGATTGATGAACGCTAAGTTGAAAGCTTTGCAACAGATTCCCGGCATCGGTAAAACGCTTGCTGTGGATTTGTATGCTATCGGTATTGAACAGGTGACTGACTTAGTTAAATGTGATCCGCAGGATTTATATGAACGGTATGAGTTGATGAAAGGTTTTCCGGCAGACCCTTGCGTGTTATATACGTTTAGATGTGCAATCTATTTTGCTCGTACCAAACACCCAGATCCGGAGTTATTAAAGTGGTGGAACTGGAAGGGAAAAGAACTTCACTGACATGAAAAGTGAAGTTCTTTTTTTGTGTTTTTCATCAAATTCACATATGTTTTTTATGTGTTTATTTGGAAAAGGTTTGTAAAAATACACAAATCTATGGTAAAATAAGAAATCGAAAATAGATTGTGAGGGGGGTCACGATGAAAAAAATATTGTTTATCGAAGATGATTTGCAGTTTCAGAGTGTTATTGCTGAGGTGTTGCGTTTCGAAGAATATAATGTTGATGTTGCTAATAATGCTGCCGAGGGACTGCAGCTGTTTAAGCAAAATGTTTATGATCTTGTTATAAGTGATGTTAAGATGGAGGGCGTTGACGGGATAACGCTTTTATCGGTTCTACAGAAGTTTGATGCTCAGGTTAAGGTGATTCTGTTGAGTGCCTCAAATGATGAAGATGATGAAGTTCGCGGGTTAGAGTTAAACGCAGTAGATTTTATCAAAAAGCCGGTTTCGATACGAGTATTGCTAACAAGAATTGATCGTGCTTTGCATAAAAGCAAGTTTTATAAGAAAGATAGTTTGTTGGAGAGTAAAGGACAGCATATTAGGGTTGACTTACTGGCGCGCAAGGTTACAAAACATGATGAAGCAGTTGGTCTGACAGCCATGGAATTTGAGTTATTGGTTTATTTAATGAAGAATAAACAAAAGGTGCTGAGTCGAGAGCAGATTGTTCGTAAGGTGTGGCAAGTAAATGAATTAGCAATGGATTTGAGGAATGTTGATACTCATATTAAGAAGTTGCGTAATAAATTACAATTGACTTGTGTCCATTCAATAAGAGGTGTTGGTTATGAATGGGCGGAATAAAAAGCAACTATGGCGGACAGCGTTTTATTTGATAGTTGTTTTTTATATTGTAATTGTTATTGGATTAGCAGTTTTAATTTTTAATATTCCAATGCTTTATCAGCGTAGTGAGCAACAATATATTGATGATACAAAAGAACGAATCAATATGATTTTACAAACCGGTGATGATGTAGCCGGAGAATTGCGGCAGCTTAAAGGGAGTGCTGACTTTGATATTGTAGTGAAAGATGGCGAAATGGTTGTGTTTTCAACTGTTGTTGAGACTGATTTTTCTGAGTTGAAAATTATTGCGGATAATAATTTGCTTAATTATTATTCGGTATATGAAGTAAATAATGGTACTGATGATTATCAAATATGGTTAGCAATTTATAAAATGGCACCACAATATTTTTTTGAACTTACAATGAGTGTTATTGTTTTTGGTGTAACCATATTAAGTCTAATTATGACAGTACTGATTATAATTATGTTTCGTAAGTTAATTATGCCAATTCGGCGGTTACAAACTAACATTCTGAATTTAAAGGATTATCGTTTAGCTGAAGTAAGCAGCAAGAGCAATCAGGTTGAATATGATAATCTGTCTGCAGAACTCAGTGAATTCAGTGATGATTTACAGGAGAAGATGCAGCTTGTTAATGATAACTACTCGAGTTTGGAGCGCAGTTTACAGAAGCAAGAAGAAAAAAATATTTATCAAAAACGTATGGCAAGCGCTATTGTTCATGATTTAAAGACGCCGATCAATGTTGCAATGATTCAGGCGGAGCGATTAAATAAATATTTGGCAGATAATCCTGAAGCACAAAAGATTTTAACTGATTTAGAAAATCTGGAAATTCGTTTAATGGGTCAAGTGAATGATGTTTTACAAATCATGAATGAAGAAACAGGCTTTAATGATCATGTGCAACGCATTGATGTTGTTAAAGTTGCCAAAGGTATCCTTGAACTTTTTACGACGATGTTTGAAGAGCGTCAATTATCGGTTGCGATTGATGCACCGGAACATTTATTTGGGAATTTTCGGCCGATTGAATTAAAGCAGATACTGCATAATATAATTTCGAATGCTTGTCAATATGCTGATACTGGTGGTGAGTTTATATTATCTTTTGATGAGATTGATCATCAATTAGTGATTGCGGCATACAATGATAAGCAAAATACTTCATTGATAGATTTTAATCATGTTTTTGATTTGTTTTATCATATGAGTGATGATGATATCCATTTTGGCAGTGGCATTGGTATGTATACAATTAAGAGCATGGTACAGCAATATAATGGTTCTTGCCAATTCATGCCAGTAGAAAATGGAGTATTATTGAAGATAATATTGCCACTTAATTGGGGGCAAGAAGATGAGTAACTTTATATCTTGTATTGTAATGGGTTTAGTTATGAGTTTTTACAGTGTCTTTGGACTTACACCAACAATTTATGAGTCACCAGAAGAGGCTTTGCAGAGTGAAGTGTTTGAACTGCAAAAAGAAGATTATCGAACCGGAACTTATCCGGTAACCATTCGTTATCGTGAAGAGGGAAAGATAATTGAGAAACAAATTCGGGTAACTGTTGATGGCCCATACACGGTGATAGAAAATAAAATTGCGATTGATGCTAATGCAATAACACTCAGTGAAGGTGTAGTTAAAAAAATGACTGACGAAGATTGGATTCGATTAACTGATGCACACGCCTGGCGTACAGATACGGCTGAAGAACTTATGGTTTATGTTGCTGATAAACAACAAGTAAAAGATGAAGCAGGAAAGTATTTAATCAGCTTTGGAACTGAACAAGGTGTGACAACGACTGTACCGGTAACAGTTCTTGCAGGTACAACTGTGGCTCCAAGCAATCAACAAAGTAAAATAAATGTTTGGTATGAGCAAAATCCTACAGATACTGGTCTTGGTTTTATTGGGTTTTGGAATGATTTCTTAACAGTTTTAAGAATTGGACTTTTATCAATGCTGGTGCTACCGATATTATTGTTATTATGGCAGTTTTTCTGGTCATCGCGGATTGAACATCATCTACAGATTTTTATTGCTAATCGGAGAAGCCGAAGAAAAAAAGACTGACAACACAAGTGTTGCCAGTCTTTCTTACGAGAACACAAAAGGACACAAAAATATCGGGAAAATATGTTGAGTGGATAGAGGAGTTTGTTAGAATTAATGTATAAACTTATTTTACTAGGGGGTAAACTAAAAATGATATACAAGTGGAAAAAAGTAATAGCGACAACAGGACTAGCAGTACTTTTAATGGTTTGTTCAGTAAACATGCAGGTATTTGCAACAACCGCAAGTAATGATAATGTAGAAAGTATTGAGAACATCAAAGTCGAAGAAACAGGAGATACGGTTATTAACGAGAATGGGAGTTCAACAGATAACCAGGATGCAGAGCCGGAACCAGCTCAGCGTCTCAGCGGAGTAAATGGAAGTCATGTATTATCAAGTGCTGAATTTGCTAAATATAATGGTATTGATTTAAGCGGGACGACTCAATTAACGACTGCAAGCAACGAAATTGTTAACAAGGATATGACGATAGCAGTCAATGCAGCTTTTGGTGATGTAACCAGTAATGGGAAAAAAGTTACAATTGAGTTGGCAAAAGAATTTTATTTTCAAAGTGTACCTGGTTTGAAGAAAAGCGGGAGTAATTACGTCTTTGATAGTGCTACATTACCTAAAAACCTACAAGATTTTGTAACAAACATTAGCTATACACCAAATCCAAAAAGTGCATCGTCATGGAATGGATATGGAAATGCTTTTTCAGGAACAATTATTTATGAATTTACCAATCAAACAGCAGATGCGGCATTAAGCTTTACTGTTCGTTTGGATACAACGTATGGAGTTAATAATAATTCGGCATTTGTTGTCAATGATGCTGTAACAGTAACCAGTGAGAAAAGCGCGACTATTATTGAGCAGGAAAAACTGGAACAACTGACTGTTGCTCAGACAGTTGTTCCCAACTATTGGCGGTCAATCACTCAGACAGTATATTCAGATCAATTAACAAGTATTCGGACAAATGCTGGACAGTTTGATGCTTCGCCACGGGATTTTGCTACTGCTAGGATGGAGTACTATGATATTAAATTTTCTTATCCTAAGGAACTTGATTATATTACGGCAGATGGAAGTTTAGGGCAGAGTTCAATTCAGGCGACGGTGGAAACCAGCAACGCGGCTTTAAATTATGTAACATTGCGTTATAATAATACAAAACAGCTTACAGGGAATATTACGCTGACTTTTAATGTTAATAATGCCAGTAATCATGTTGCCGGGCATGTATATGAAATTAAAACTACTGAGCAAGTTGTGAAACCATATGATCAGGCGACATTTACTCGCAACCAGTCACAGGTGCTTAGATTGACTGTTATTGATCCATTTCTGAATTTAGCGCAGACTGGTGCTGTTAATGATGGTATTTCATTGCTAAATGCTGACTCAGAACATGTTAATCTCGGGCGTATTTTTATTCGTAATCCGCAGATTGATGCAGTAACCGGACAAATATTTAAACTTACCTTTGATGATGTGTACATGGGTGTTACAAGTTTAAGAATTAATGCCGGCAGCGGTAAAATGTATAATATTCATGGTACTACAACGGATGGCAGAAGTTTTACAATTGCGGACATTAGTGGCAGTGCTAGAAATAATATTACTTTAGCGGATTCTGATATTACACCAAATGCAGGCGAGTATATTAAAACCTTTGTTTGGACCGAAGAAAAGATTAATGGTAATTTCCGAACCGAAGAAGGATATCGAGGGAATGTTTTTAATGTTAGTAGTTATTCCGGAGTAGTATTGCCTAGTGCTGTTGATGGCGCAACAGCAGTATCAACTTTGCAACTTGTTAGTGAAGAAAGCGGCGAAGATATTGACACTACTGCAAATAGTGTTACACTTACTCACACATATAAAGCAAATGGGCGGGCTCAGTATGAAGCTGGCGGCCTTAATGCAACTACTTTAAGCGGCAGTACAACAAAACTATCTGGTTCTTTTGCATGGGATGCTCAACAAGCCGTAACAACGTTTGTTTCTAATATTGATGGAATCAATTTCTTCTTGCGCGAGGCAGATGCATTCGAATTCGATATCGCTACTTTTGCATTAGTTGATAGTGATGGCACTCAGTTTTCTGAGGCGCAAAATAATGTAGTTATATCGACATTCACTGATAATAGTGGCAAAAAAGTGTATCGCATTAACATTCCTGACGCACATTGGTATTATCCGGCTAAGATAGCATACTCTGTCAATTTGACTAGTAAAAAGTCAGCAGGAAACTATTCTGTGGATATGAATAAAATCATTTTTGCCGAACCAATAAATGGAGATATAGAAGTATTTATGTCGCATACACGACGAGGATTTGCTCAGTATGATATTTATGATGTAAGCAGTTTGCGCAGTGCGACTCAAGAGCTGATTGTTGAGCGTGGAGTGCTGACCAACTTGGCTCAGGCAGATTTTGCCGGTGCTACCAGTGCTAACTTAAACAGCGGTGCTTGGACCACATATGATTATGACAGTGGCGAAACAATTTTAGATTTAAATCCTAGCGGTATTGCTATGTATAAATTATCAGTAATAAATAATTCTGGTCAAAATGTGAATGGATACAAAGCGATAATTCCGGTTCCAAAAGCCGGAGAAAACGCTGGGAATGATTACCAACAGCAAAACTTTGAATGGGATGTATTACTTAATAAGGCTATAGACACCAGCACTAATAATTATGCGTATACAGTGAGTTATGCAACGAGTTATACAAACGACTTTGATTCTGCAGTGTGGAAAACTTGGGAACAAATTACCGATAAGACGGCAATTCGTTCTATCCGTGTAGTAACGACTGATGCAATACCTGATGGTGGCGTTGATGAAATTACTTTTGAAATCGAAATGGATAGTTCAACAGCTGATGCTCAGGCTGGCGGCGTAAATATTTATAATGCTTTGCTTTATCGCAGTGTGTTAGGTACTGAGGGAGCATCGAAGAGTGAACCGGTGGCAATTCGTTTGAAGACTGGTGTAGTTAAAGGGCAAGTGTTCAATGACAGCAATCGTAATGGTTTGATGGATAGTGGTGAAGTTGGGCGTAATGGTGTAATTGTGATCGCCTATGAAACTGGGACAGCAACAGAAATTGCCCGAACAACAACGCAGACAATCAACGGTGTTATTGGCCGTTATGAATTTATGGGACTGGATAAGAATACAAATGTGGATATTGTATTCTTAAATCCAACAACTGATGATTCAATGCGTTTTAGCTCAGTTGCTCTGGGTGGAAGTATGGCAGTGAGTTCAGCAACTTTTGATCATGCAAAGGTGACAGCAATCGTGCCAAGCAGTACAGACTGTGAACGAATTCATGCCGGACTTATTACGCCTGTGACAATTGTCTTTGATGCTCAAGGTGGTGTTGCAAGTTCAGCGACAGTTAAGATATATCCAGGTGAGCAAGTTGCTAGTGCTCCGGTCGCGGTTAAGACCGGCCATACTTTTCATGATTGGTATGATGCTGCGAGTGGCGGTAGCGTTGTAACGTTCCCGTATATTGCGGGAATCACTGATACTACTGTTTATGCTCAGTATGGCATTAATCAATATACGCTTAGTTATGATGTTTTGACAAATGGTGGCGAAGGAACTGAGCCGGCAAGTGAACAAGTTGTATATGATAGTACAGCTACAAAGCCAGCGGATGCGGCTAAAACCGGATACACGTTCACTGGTTGGTATGATGCTGATACTGGTGGCAATAAGTGGGATTTTGTTAACAACAAAATGCCAGCGGCAGATGTTCAATTATTCGCTCAGTTTACTATTAATAGTTATACAATGACGTTGCAAGCTGATGGTCAAACAACAACTCAAACAGTTGTTTACGACTCGCTGGCAATTGAACCGTCAATACCAAGTAAGCCGGGATATGCTTTTGATGGTTGGTTTGATGCAGCAAGTGGCGGAAACCAATGGAACTTTGCTAACAACAAAATGCCGGCAGCAGATGTTCAATTATTTGCTCAGTTTACTGCTGAAAATCAGACAATCACTTTTGATGTTAATGGTGGGGACATTGCTACTCAACCGCTTGATATTATTCAGCCGACAGATACAGCTGTTGACTTAGATACGATTACAGAACCAGCCCGGTTTGGTTACAAATTCTTAGGTTGGGCGGATGTTAATGGCGTATGCTATAGTGGTCTATTGACAATGCCGGCCGGAGGTCTTGAGTTAAAGGCGCAGTGGCAGGATTTAACTGCAACCGGAGTATGGCAGATTGACGCAGAGGATATTACAATTAATATAAATGATTTGAAAGCATTTATTAAGAATGGTACTTTAGAGCAAGAAATATTAACTCGCAGTAATGCCAAAGCTTGGGATACTAGTGATAATGCGATTCTAACGCCATTAACTGCTGAAACTAGTGAATTAATTGCTAAAGCCAGTGTTGGCACATATTCAGTAACTATCAGATATCAAGGTTCTAATCTGAATACAACTATTCAAGTTCGTGTTAGTGAAGCACCAGTTGTTGATGCCTTGCCGGTGACCGGTAGCACTAACTGGGTGCCGATGGGTATGTTCTTTATTGGATTGGCAATGTTGTTGATATATTTCCGTTCAAAAATGAATAAGCGTTATATGGATTAGGAGAAATTTGAAAAGGAGACCGCCTTAAGCGGTCTCCTTTTTTAGGTTTTAAGAAGTATTGAAACTGTCTTCTACTTTAAGTTTATCAAAGATTTTAACGCTTGTAAAGTTTGGTAGTTTTTTTGCGTGGAATGGTGTAATTAGCTTGCTTAACGTGTATCTTTTGGTATAATGAATTTCTGATTATTGAAAGGATTGGTTGATTTGAGTAATAAGATAGTTGAGTTGGAAACTTTGGATGCTGGGCCATTTTATCATGGCACTAAGGCGGATTTGCAGCCGGGTGATTTGTTGGAACCAGGCTTCCGGTCGAATTATGGTGAGCAGCAGAAAGCTAACTTTATTTATATGACAGCTACAATGGACGCGGCGGTTTGGGGCGCGGAACTCGCGATAGGCGATGGTCCGGGGCGGATTTTTCAGGTAGAGCCTACCGGGAGTTTTGAAGATGATCCGAATTTGACGGATCAGAAATTCCCTGGAAATCCGACGCGTTCGTATCGAACAAAGTTCCCGTTGAAGGTTGTTGCTGAAGTCGTAGACTGGGAAGGGCACGCACCGGAGGTGCTGCAACAGATGCTTGATCACTTGGAGGAGCTTAAGCGACAAGGTGTGGAAGCGATTAATGAATAAAAATATTTTTAAAACGTCCTTAGGGGCGTTTTTTTGATGGTGAATAACAGTATAATGGTAGAGCTTTTTGCAAACTGTACTGGTACAATTATAAGTACAGGGGATATATTATATAACAACATAGTAATACAATGATGGTAGATAAACGTTTGGAGAGATGGCTATGAAGTTATATGAGCGTATTTATCGGGATTTGAGGAAAGATATTGTTGATAAACGATTGAAACAGGGGGAGCGACTACCGTCAATTATTGCTTTGGCGAAAAAATATGACTGCAGTAAGGGGACAGTTATTAAGGCACTGGAGTTATTGTTGTCGCAGCATGTTATTTTTTCTAAGCCGCAGAGCGGTTACTATGTGGCTGATAATTTTCTTAGACAGCAGCATGAGAGTGAGAGTATTTATTTAGATACTGCCAATCCATTGATTGATTCTTTTGAGATTTTTGATATCAAGCATTGTTTGAATTTAGCAGTCGAATTATATGCTAAATATGCCATTGATGAGTCAGTGCGTTTAAAGTCTTTACATCCGGTTTTGCAGCAGCAGCTGGCTGCCGATGGCGTGTATACTAAGCTGGAAAATATTCATTTGGTGCAGGGAATTACCCAGATGCTGGTGTTGTTTACTGAGGCGCCTTTTCCAAATGGTAAAAAAACGATCTTGGTTGAGGAGCCGAGTTATTCGCATTATATTCGGTTTTTAAAGCTGAGCGATGTGCCGGTATTAACGATTGCTCGTGATGAAAATGGTGTTGATTTGAAGCAACTGGAACATTACTTTAAGCATGAGGATATTAAGTTTTTTTATACGACACCAAGAAATCATAATCCCTTAGGAACAAGTTATAGTTATAAGCAGCGGAAGAAAATTATGGAGCTGGCTTTGCGCTATGATGTTTACATTATTGAGGATGATTATTTTGGTGGTACCCACAAATTACCGCAGTATGTACCAATGTATTATTTTTCGTACCAGAAAAATTGTATTTATTTACGTAGTAATACAAAAGTGTTTCCGCTCATCCGAATCGGGTTAGTGGTTATTCCTGATGACTTCAAGAAGACTTTTGAAGAGATTGCCGGGCGACGAACGTCGCATTATTCGTATTACATCCCGTCGCTTATTTCGCAGGCAACATGGGAGGCGTATATCAGCTCGGCGATATACGAGAAGCATATTGTTCAAAAGACAAAGCAAATTGATGAGAAATTACAAGCTGTTTCAGCGGTGACCGCTGACTGGGACAATAAGTTGGTAAAAGTAATCGGCGCAGAGTCCGGCTATTACTTTACCTTGCGGATTCATCCTGAAATAAAAGTGAAAACCGTTATTGAAAATTTGAAGAAAAAAGATATTCATATTGCTTCCAATGAGCAGGCTTATTATCATCAAGATCATTATGATAATAGTGTTAGGGTAAGTGTTTCGCGAGTTTCTTTGGAACAGTTGCAGCAGGCGCTTCGCTATATATATCAAGAGGTTGAGCACTTAGCGGGAAGAACTATACCAGTATAATTGACAATTCAGATTATTGTAAATTGCTCCGATTATTCTATGATTGAAGTATACAGTATTAGGAAAAATGAATATTGAGATATGGGCAACGGAGGCAATGAACGGCAGCGATGTTCGTGAGATTCATTAATACTGACAAAGGAGGTAAAGTTCGATTATGAAAAAATTTTTCGACTTAATGGAAAGAGTTTTGATGCCGATTGCAGCAAAAATAGGTGGGCAACGGCACATGGCAGCAATTCGTGATGCATTCTCTACATTGATGGCGCCATTAATTATTGGTTCATTGGCGGTATTGGTAAATACTTTTCCGGTACCAGGATTCCAAGAATTCATGACGGCAACCTTTGGTGAAGTTTGGATGCTTCCGGGTGTTCTGATTCAGAACATGACTATGGGTATTCTTGGTTTATTAGTTGCCTTGTCATTAGGGTATCATCTTGGGCGCAGCTATAAGTTAGATGGTTTTACATCTTCATTTATGGCGGCAATTACTTTCTTAATTTTATCTGCAATGACTGAAGATCGTTCAGCAATCTTGTTCAACTGGATTGGTGCAAAGGGATTATTCTTGGCAATGATTTCCAGTATTCTGGCTATTGAGGTATTCCGCTTTATTGTTTCGCGTGGCTGGACTATCAAAATGCCTGAGGGGGTTCCGCCAGCAGTTTCTAAAGGGTTTATCGCTTTAGTGCCGGCAATTGTTATCTTTACTGCTGCAGGACTTATAGCAGCAGTGGCATTTAGTTTAACTGGCGGTTTATCAGTGGCTGAGTTGATGTATAAGACACTTCAGGCACCATTCCAGGAAATGAGTAATTCACTAATTTCAGTTTGTTTGCTTATGTTTGCTCGTGGTTTCTTATGGTTCTTCGGTATTCATGGTACCAATGTTTTGAGTGGCTTGACTAATAGTATGTTGTTACCGAACATGGAAGCAAACATTGCCGCTTTTGCAGCGGGCAATCCAATTCCGAATATTGCTACTACCTCATTTACTGATGCTTTTGTTAGTATGGGTGGTACCGGTGTAGGGTTAGCATTAATTATTGCAATTTTAATTGCCAGTAAAAATAAGGCTTCGCGAGATTTGGCTATTGGTTCAACACCAGGTGGTTTGTTTAATATCAATGAGCCAATTATGTATGGGATGCCGGTAGTTTTAAATCCAATGCTGCTTATTCCGTTCTTATTGACACCGGTGCTGTGTGTCATTATTGCTTGGATAGCGACTGAGATTGGTTTGGTACCAAGAACGGTAGCAATGATACCGTGGAACATGCCAATTATTATTGGTGGCTTCTTGGCGACTGGTGGCAGTATTAGTGGTGCTATTCTGCAAGTTGTCAATATTGCCGTATCAGTATTAGTATACATTCCGTTTGTCAAATTGAATGATAGAGTAGCTGTTAAAGAAATGGCAGATGCAGAAGCTAAAACTGAAGCAGAAAATGCGGCAGTTGAGAATACTGTACAAGCAAATGCAGAGTAAGCAGAAACGGTTTTATAATGAGTAACCGTTTGGAATCACATTAGGAAGAAGGACAGCATATGAATGTTAAAAAACTAATTATTAATGCCGATGATTTTGGTTATACACCGGCTGTAACACAAGGGATTATCGAGGCGCATAAAAATGGTGTAGTAACGTCTACCACCGCATTGACAGTCTCAGAGTTTTTTTTACCGGCAATGGAGATTGCGACAATTTGTGCACCAACATTACCGATAGGTGTTCACTTAACCCTAACTTTAAATAAGGGAAAACCTATTTTACCGCTTCATCTAATCTCCTCTTTAGTAGATGAAGAAGGGTGTTTTTGGAATCAGAATACATTTGTAGATAAAGTCAATATTGATGAAGTCTACTTAGAATGGGATGCACAGATTGTCCAATTCTTCAAAAGCGGGAAGCGACCGGATCATATTGATTCACATCATAATGTTCATGGTAAAAATGAGCAACTGTTTCGGGTAGCAGCAAAACTTGCTGATAAATATAACTTGCCGCTCAGAAATCCTTCGCGAAGTCCGGAAACAGCATTTCTGAATGATTTAGACTTGCCGGTTCGGACGCCGGACAAAATACTGCCGCAATTCTATGGAGCCGGGGCAACATTTGAAAATCTTGAGGTTATTCTTGATGGCATTGCCGCAAGCAATGATGAGTTGTTTGAAATCAATGCCCATCCAGCCTTTGTAGACCATCATCTGTTGGCAGTATCAAGTTATGCTTATGAGCGAGTTCATGAACTCGATATTCTAACATCACCTGAAGCAAAGGCTGCAATAGAAAAAAGAGAGATAGTGCTGACGAACTATGAAGTTCTTAAGTAGCAACTCTT
This sequence comes from Culicoidibacter larvae, assembly GCF_005771635.1. Taxonomy (GTDB): domain Bacteria; phylum Bacillota_I; class Bacilli_A; order Culicoidibacterales; family Culicoidibacteraceae; genus Culicoidibacter; species Culicoidibacter larvae. Next base: position 444,223 of record NZ_VBWP01000001.1, read on the forward strand.
CAAAAGCAACATTTATAACCTGTCTTTCAACATTTATTCTAGGCTATATTAATGCATACTCATTGCTTTTTGAAAACAGTAGTCTGGTAAGTCCGCAAACCGGCAATCTAGTCAACCTGGGAATCAAGTTATCACAAGGTTTTAGTGCCGGATTACTTACCAATCTTATGATTTTCAGCGGTTTCGGTATTGGTTGCTTTCTAGCCCCTTGGCTGCTTAGTAAAGTGAAGAACAAACAAATAGAATTTTTTCTGACATGGACCGTTTTCGTTGCTCCAATATGGATTAACCTATTGTTCATCAATACAATAACACCATTATTCAGTATATTGTTGCTCAGTTTTGTATCTGGTGTAGGGCTATGTTTCTTCAGAAAAATCAATCAGCTTGATCTCAATAATAATATTATGACCGGAAATCTCAAAAACATGTATGCCGCATTATTTGAGGTCACAATTTTAAAAAAAGTAGAGAAGTATAAAACTATTCTTGAATATGCTCTTATTATCTTCTTATTTTTTATCGGAACATTTATTGCCGGACTGCTTTCTTCGTACGGAGCATTCGTCACTCTGGTCATTATTGTAGGATTAAGTTTAGTACCGTATCTCTTCAATCTAAAAGCGCTAGTAAGTTTATTCAAGCAACGCAAAGATGTGAATAATATTGTATAGGTAGAATTTTAAAAAGCGGTTTGCCAGTGGCAAACCGCTTTTTCCCTTTTCTCCCCTTGAATAAAACCAGCTAAAATGATATAATTTATCGGTTAATATAGGAAATGTTTTATTTTAGGGAGGCGCATGTAAGTGGCAGCAGAATCACAATCATTGATGAATAAACTGGAACAGGCAGTGTTAAAGAAAGTTGATTTGGCGGATAAAAGTCCGTCACGCTATTTTGTGCGTGCGATGCTGGCAACGGCATTTTTAACTTTGGCAACGAATATGGCATTTATGGTCGGCGAGAAAGTGAACCATGTTGATCCAACCCATTCGCTAGGGAAATTAATGTATGCTTTGTTCTTTGGTTGGGCCTTAGTTATGATTTTGTTTATGAATTCAGAGCTGTTTACTTCTAATGCGATGTACTTTTCGGCAAAGCTGACGCGTAAGGTTGTTAAACCGAGCAAGGCGGCGAAAGTGTTGGTGCTTTGCTATATCGGGAACTTTGTTGGTGCAATAGCGATGTCGGCATTGATTGTATATTCTGGTACATGGGGCGAAAGTATCGGCGAATTTGCTACTAGTGCAGTGGCGGCGAAGCTTGCTAAGCCACCAATGGATATTTTCCTCCAAGGGATTATTGCTAACTTTGTAGTAAACACAGCGGTTATCGTGTCGCTGAATTTGAAAGATGATATGGCGAAAGTGACTTCATTAGTATTTATCGTATTCATCTTCGCATTATTTGGTTCTGAGCACGTTATCGCTAACTTTTCAGCGTTCTCAACCGTGTTCTTTGCTAATAACTTTGCCGGTTTTGATTTGATGGCACTGCTGTCTAACTTCTTGTTTGCCACTCTTGGTAATATAGTAGGTGGTGGCTTGTTGATTGGTGTCGTTTACGTCTGGTTGAATAAGGGCGATTTTAAGTATAAAGATTAAAAAGAGTTGAGCTGACCTCAGCTCTTTTTCTGAATTTTCAAAAGGGAGAACATGCAAATGATTATTTGGCTGGCTGTGAGTTTAATGCTGGTTCTGTTACTAGTGGAACTAGTGCGTTGTTTTATTACGGTTGAACCGTTTATTTTTTGGCGTGATAATCAGAAGGTGTCGTTTCGCAGGAACATGAAGCTTGGGAAGAATCGGCTGATGTATCGAATTGTGTTGGTAATATGTTTTGTAGCAATATCCGGGTTTCTGGTGTTTGCGGTTTATACTATTTTAGGAGGTAACTAATTATGGATGAACAATTTATGAGTGAGGCACTGGAGGCAGCGCGCGAGGCGCGCGCTGCCGGGAATGAACCGTTCGGTGCCATCTTGGTGAAAGATGGCGCGGTGGTTATGCGGGCTGCCAACAATATTTTTAGCAATAGCGATCCGACTCGCCATGCGGAGTTGAGCTTGATCAGTGATTATTGTAGTGAAAATGATATCTTCGATTTGTCGGAATATACCCTATATACAAGTTGCGAGCCTTGTGTGATGTGCAGCGGCGCGATGGTTTGGTCGAGTTTGGGCAAGCTAGTATATAGTGTGTCACATGCGCAATTGGCAGAAATTGCCGGCAGCAACATTATGATTAGTTGCGAAGAGGTTTTTGCTAAGAGCCCGCACCAGCCGCAAGTGGTTGGTAAGGTTTTAAATGAGGAAGGACTTGAAATATTTGCCGGATATACTTTTGGTGAATAAAATTTGAAAAGCACCCCAGCCAATCTGGGGTGCTTTTCTTGTTTCGACAGATGCGGCGAAACGATTTATCTAAATGGCATCAAACTTGGCGGTGTTATTTTTGATAAGGGTATGCAGCAGTTTCTATTTTGAGGTTGAAGTGGTATAATCAGCTTTAGTTATCTAAAGCTGATTATTTATTTTTTTCCAAAAGGAGGTGCACAGATGAAGGTGTTTATTGATGCTGATGGTTGTCCGGTTGTGGATGAGGCAGTGGCGGCGGCTAAGAAATTTCAGGTGGAGTGCATTATTCTTTGTGATACCTCTCATATATTTGAAAAGGATGGGGCGCGGACAATTACCGTTTCAAAGGGTGCCGACAGTGTTGATTATGCTTTGGTGAATATGGTGGCTCCGGGCGATGTGATTGTGACTCAGGATTATGGTTTGGCGGCAATGTGTTTGGCCAAGCGCGGGGTGCCAATCAGCCAGGATGGTATGGTTTATAGTGATGCCAATATTGATTCTTTATTGCAGGCGCGGTATACGGCCAAGAAAATTCGGATGAGCGGTGGTAGGTTGCGTGGTCCGGCGAAGCGAAGCAAGGAGCAGGATGAGGCCTTTGTTGTTTCATTAACTAAAATTTTGTTAGGAGCAAGTGTATGAATGGACAGAATCGCAGCGATATTAAAATCGGTGCAACAGTAGATATAGTTTTGAAGCTTGATCAACGCAGCGGTAAACTTACCCGCGGTCAAGTGGCGCAGATTTTGACCAAGAGCGGGTTTCATCCGCATGGAATTAAGGTGCGTTTGGCTGATGGTCAGGTTGGCCGCGTGCAGGCGATTATTCAGGATTAATATGGTTGAAACAGAGAAACTTTGTTTCTCTGTTTTTTATTGGTATAATATAAGGGTAAGAAACTTAGATTGAATGAGGTGCAATTCATGAGTAAATCAAGATGGTATTTAATTATTGCCGGTGCCGGATTTTTTGGTACCGCGATTGCGATTTTGGCATCGGTTTGGAATATTGCCGGTTGGGGACATTTGTTGTTGGAAATTCCGATAGTGGTAATGGTTGCGGCACTGGCAGTTTATGTGATGGAACGGCGTCATGAAAAACGTACATTAAAAAATGCGGATACCAAAGTGCTGGCTGAGATTGTTGCGATTCGTCCGCAAACAAAATTAACCGGGCGAGTACTTGAGTTAGTTCTGAAAATTCCGGTTGATGGCCGGGTTGTAGAAAAAGGCTACGCAGGAAACTGGCTCGGCGACGAGGGCAGTTTCCGGGAGTTTTGCAATCAATATTACGCCGGGGAAAAGATCGAGGTGTTCATCAGCTTAATGGATGGTTCGGCAATTGTATTGGCTGATAATCAATTGGTGATGAATAATAAAAATGCTGAATTGATTAAGGCGGCATTGGTTGAGGATTGATTTTACTCTGAAATTGGCCTGTGGTATAATAAGCAGAGATATTTTCTAGGGAGTTTTGATGCATGCATAAGGGACGTTTTGTAATGTCGATAGTAATAACCGTGTTGCTGGTTATTTTATTGGGTATTGCAGTTTATAACATGATGATTGGCAATGAAATGATTTTATTCAGTTTGCCTTCGATTTTTTTAATTACTTTGGCTTTGTCGGCTAATATTGGCTTTAACTTTGGGCCAATGATTCGTGAAAGACAAAAAGTTGATTTAAGTGTAACCGGGGTTCGTGCAGTAGCATATGTTCAAGGATATAAGGTTGAACGCTTGTGGGCGAACAAGACCGTAAATGTGCGAGTTACGGTTGAGGTAGAGTTGCCGCTTGGTGGTAAGGCAACCACTAAAGTTGTGATGCAAGTTCATGTACATGATTTAGCTAAGTTTGAACCGGGCGCACCACTGCATATTATTTATGATCCAGAGACATTAAAAGCAGTTGCTGATGATATTACATTTTAACTGAAACAGTTGAGCATACTTGCCCAACTGTTTATTCATTTTAGGGGAGTTGTTATCATGAAAAATAATACAAAGGCAAATTTGATGATTTTGACAGGGATTTTAGCATTAGCCAGTACGCTTATTTTGCTGCCATATGCAACGGAAGGGCAGAATTTGCTGTGGTTTTTGATGAGTGCCATTATTTTGTTGATAGCGATTTTTGCTTTAGTGCTGTTACATCGCCAAGCTAAGACGCAAGTGACTGCTTGCGATACCGAGGTTGTGGCAACGGTGAAATGGTGGGAAACCGGGAGCGGTAACGAAGGGAATGGTGTTACCTTAATGATGGTGCTTGATGTACCGGTGCATGGGCAGTTAGTTGAAAAAGGCTACATACAGCGTGGTGGAATCGGTATTGCTGAATTAACTCAGTTTTTAGACAGATATCCTTTTGGTGCTGCTCTGCCGGTAAAGATAAATCCGGATAATCTGGCGACTATTATTTTGGCAGAAAATGATTTGGTGCTTTCAGATCAAGGGGAAGCTTTAATCAAAAAACGGATGAATAAGTAATTGCTTTTGGGTAGAAATTGAAAGGCAAGCGGAGTTTAGCTCCGCTTGCCTTTTTCTTTTTTCACGTAAGTGGTATACTAAAAATGAGGTGGTTTTGATGGCTAGAATTACATGTGAATTTTTCTCGGATGTACTGGGAATTTCAACGTCGATGACGGTGTTGTTGCCGGAAGCGGGTAAGCATCGAATTGGTATGGCGGGTAGCGTTGAGCGGGAAACGTATCCGGTTTTGTATTTGCTCCATGGGTTGTCGGATGATGATAGTACTTGGACACGGCGGAGTGCGATTGAACGTTATGTTGCGAAGCTTGGATTGATTGTGGTGATGCCTAATGGCTATCGCGGCTTTTATACTAATATGCAGAATGGTTATCGATATTGGGATTATATTGCTCATGAGGTTCCAAAGATTGCCGAACACTATTTTCCGATTAGTAAGAAGCGGAGCGAGACATTTGTTGCCGGTTTGTCGATGGGCGGTTATGGCGCGATGAAGCTGGCTCTGAATTTCCCGGAGCGTTTTGCGGCGGCAGCGAGTTTTTCCGGTGCTTTGGATATTGCTGAACATTTGAAGGCAGAGGTGCCGGAAGGCGCTGACCCGGCAGTAGCGGCAATGCTGCAAGCGTTGCGGCAGGAGCAGATGAATACTTTTGGTAGTTTGGAAGATTTTATTGGTAGTGAAAATGATTTATTTGCCGTGGCCAAATCGAAGACGATGAGCGCTGAGTATAAGCCGCGCTTGTATCAGGCTTGCGGAACTGAAGATTTTCTTTATCAACAAAATATTAATTTCCGTGACTTTATTATCAATGAAACGGACTTGAATGTATTGTATGATGAGGGACCGGGCGCACATACTTGGGAGTACTGGGATGTACAGGTGCAGAAAGCACTGCAATTTTTCATGGGAGAACCTTGGAAATAAGCGAGCGCTTTGCGTGTTGTAATTGTGATGTTGGAGTATACTTAATAGTGAAGAAAGAAGGAATGGATATGTCTATATATGATTTTACAGTAAAAGATTCGGCAGGACATGATGTGAGTCTTGCTGATTATAAAGGTAAAGTAGTATTGATTGTTAATACTGCCAGCAAGTGTGGTTTTACGCCGCAATTTGACGGACTTGAAAAACTATATGAAACATATAAAGATCAGGGGTTGGAAATTCTGGGGTTTCCATGTAATCAATTTAAAAATCAGGATCCTGGAACCAATGAAGAAATTGAATCATTTTGCAAACTGAATTATGGAGTAACTTTTAAGATGTTTGCTAAAATTGATGTCAATGGTGATGATGCCGATCCGCTTTATAAGTATCTGACTAAAGAAAAAGGCGGAATGTTTGGCGGAGCAATTAAATGGAACTTTACTAAGTTTTTAATTGACCGCAATGGTAATGTTGCTGATCGTTTTGCACCACAAACTGAGCCGGAAAAAATGACCAAAGATATTGAAAAATTATTGTGAGAAACTTTTGAAAAAGACTTTGCCCTTTGGCAAAGTCTTTTTCTTATGGGTTTTTCTCCGAAAGAGATTTCAGAAGCAGATAAATATAAGGGCGATTTTACTATTTTTGAAAGCAGTTTCTAAATTGTCGGGTTTTGTTGACTTTGAGTTGGCGGGCTTTATAATTTTAACTATAACGCGTTATGAAATGGTTTGGTAATTTTATAGAAACTGAGGAAATAATATGTTAGAACAGATTAAGAATAAACTTGTGGTATCTTGCCAGGCGCTGCCGGAAGAACCGTTGCATTCGAGTCTAATTATGGGGCGAATGGCGTTAGCTGCGGAACTTGGTGGAGCGGCTGGAATCAGAGCGCAATCGAAGGCTGATATTTTAGAGATTGAGCGGATTTGCAGTTTGCCGGTTATTGGCATTGTAAAACGCAAGTATGAAGATAGTGAGGTCTTTATTACCGCTACTGAATTTGAGGTCAATGAATTGTTGGAAACAAACTGTGCCATTATTGCGATGGATGCTACCAAACGTCCGCGACCGAATGGTACGCAACTTGCTGATTTATTGGCATTAGTTCATGCTGGCGGTCGTCTGGCGATGGCCGATTGTTCAACGTTTGAGGAGTGTTTGGCAGCTCAGGCACTTGGGTTTGATGTGGTGTCAACAACGTTATGCGGTTATACATCGTATTCTGAGCAGCTTGATGGTCCAAATTTTGCCTTGTTAAAAAGATGCGTTACTGAGTTACAGGTGCCAATTATTGCTGAGGGAAAAATTAATACACCAGAGGATTTGCGCAGGGTATATGATGAATGCGGAGTATATAGTGCAGTTGTTGGCGGGGCGATTACCCGACCACAGCAGATTACTGCCCGCTTTGTAAAAGTTTTGGAAGGAAGTGAAGACTGAAATGTTTAAGAGTTTTCAAAAAATTGGGAAGGCTTTTATGCTGCCGATTGCGATATTGCCGGCAGCAGGGCTTTTATTGGGAATTGGTGGCGCCTTGTCATCAGAAGCATCAGTGCAGTTGTATCCAATTTTAAATAATGACTTATTACAGTCAATATTTAAAGTTATGTCAGCAGCCGGGAGCGTTATTTTCGCGAACTTGGCTTTGTTGTTATGTATTGGATTGTGTATTGGTTTAGCTAAAAAAGATAAAGGGACCGCAGCGCTTGCCGGGGTTGTTGGTTTTCTTGTTGCTAATGCAACCACAGCTGCTTTAGTATCAATTTTTTCGCCTGAAGGTACGGCGATTGATACCGGAGTAATCGGGGCCTTGGTAATTGGTTTAACGGCAGTGTTTTTACATAATCGTTATCATAATATCCAATTGCCACAAGTATTAGGGTTCTTTGGTGGTTCCCGCTTTGTGCCGATTGTGGTATCCGTAGCTGCAATTGTCATTGGGGTTGCCTTCTATCTTATTTGGCCGCCACTGCAATATGGATTAGTATTGATCGGTAACTGGATTGCCAGTATTGGACCTATCGGTACATTCTTCTATGGATTCTTAATGCGTTTATGTGGGGCGGTTGGCTTGCATCATATTATTTATCCGATGTTTTGGTACACTGAACTTGGTGGTGTGGAAATTGTTAATGGGATTCAGGTTGTTGGTGCCCAAAAAATCTTTTTCGCCCAACTTGCCGATCCTAACCACGTTGGCTTGTTCACTGAAGGAACACGATTCTTCGCTGGTCGTTTTTCAACAATGATGTTTGGCTTGCCGGCAGCATGTCTGGCAATGTATAATTGTGTTACAAGTCCGAACAAGAAAAAATATGCCGGGATATTCCTTGGGGTAGCATTAACTTCATTCATCACAGGCATTACTGAACCTATTGAATTTATGTTCCTATTTGTCTCACCGGTGCTCTATGTTGTTCATGCTTTTTTAGACGGGGTATCGTTCTTTATTGCTGATATTGTCAACATTGCTATTGGTAATACTTTCTCTGGCGGTTTAATCGACTTCCTTCTATTTGGAGTCCTGCAAGGGAATGAGAAAACTAACTGGTTGCTACAATTGCCTATTGGGTTGATTTGGGGCGTATTGTATTACTTTGTATTCCGTTTTGCAATTACCAAGTTTGATATTAAAACTCCAGGCCGAGATGATGATGAGTTTGAAGATGAGGCTGAGGTTATGAATGAAGGTGGCGAGAGCGAGCTGGAAGCAGATGCAGTGCAGATTATTGAAGCGCTCGGTGGGGCGGCGAATATCGAAGATGTTGACGCCTGCATTACTCGTCTCCGAGTGAGTGTCAAGGATAGTTCGTTAGTTAAGAAAGATGGGCTGACTAAGATTGGTGCAACTGCTGTCTTGGAAGTGAAAGGTGGCATTCAGGCAATTTACGGCGCTAAAGCTGTTTTGTATAAGAGTGTTATTAATGACATCTTAGGAGTAACGGATTAATAAACAGGGAGACTGTATAAGTCTCCCGCTTAAGGTTTTGGTGGTGAAAAAATGCAAAGTAATGAGTCTATTGTGTTATCGATTATTGACAATTACGATAACTTCACGAGTGTGGAAAAGGTAATTGCTGATTATTTTATTGAAAATCGCACGCATGGCGACTTTTCAATAAAAAGTATGAAAGATAATTTGTTTGTTTCTGAAGCGTCGTTATCACGTTTTGCCAAAAAGTGTGGATTCCGCGGATATCGTGAGTTTATTTATAAGTACGAAGAAGGATTTATTAAGACTTCTAATCCTCGTTCAGCAGGGTTTCAGGATGTTTTTAATACCTATCATTTGTTGCTTAATCAGTCGCTGGATATTATTGATGAGGCGCAGATTCGTCGCGTCAGTATGTTGATTGCCGGTGCTGATTATGTGCTAGTATGCGGTATTGGGAGTTCCGGACTTGCTGCTAAAGAAATGAAGCTGCGGTTTATGCGGTTAGGCATTTTAGTTGAGTGCTCGGATCAAAGCGACGAGATGCGAATGCAGGCGGTTATTTTGAGAGCAAACAGTGTCGTTATTGGCATGTCAATCGGTGGCAAAAAAGATGAAATTTTATTTGCATTGAAACAGGCACATAAAAATAATGCTAGGACAGTATTAATCACTGCCAACAATGATGTTGAGTATGACTTTGTTGATGAATTGATTTTGGTGCCATCATTCCGTAATCTTGATTATGGGAATATTATTTCACCCCAGTTTCCGTTGCAAATTGTTGTAGATGTCTGTTATCAATGTTTGCTTGAGCAGGACACGGTTGATCGCGCCCGGGTTCATCAGAAAACAATTGATGTTTTATTGAATAATGAATAATGGTGAAGCAATTATGAAAAAGTTAGTTAGAGAAATAGTTGCCTATGGCGTAGACTATTTAATTTTAAGTGTCTTAATCAGTATTTTTGTGTTCTGTGCCTCAATTTTTACTATCAGCAGTGAGACGCAGAATCAGGCGATGTTGATGTTAGTTTGTGTATTGGTCGTTTTTTTCTTTTGTACCAGCTACATTCCTACTAAACAAGACGGACAAACTATCGGTCAAAAAATTATGCGGTTACGGGTGTTGAATGTCAATGGTAAGAAGCGGACTTATGTTCAAAGCTTCTTTCGCGAAGGTATTGTTAAAATTACCTTTGCACCATTGTATGTGCTTGTTTCGGGTGGTTACTTTTTAATTGTAAATTTACTGATGAAGCGGGATATCACTGCCGAGATGCCAATTGATATCCTGTTGAAGACTGATGTTGTTGATGCATGATATGTATTCGGGATAAAAGTTTGAAAAAGGCGGGCCATATGGCCCGCCTTTTTCTTATGGTTGTTTTTCCAAAAGAGAAAATGTAAAATAGAAACGATTAGGAGGCTCGATGTGCATGTGGCTGAGACAAGATGAGATACGAGTTGGCGATGTGATCTTTGGTTTCTTTGGTGATGAGTTGCAGGATGAGGCAATTGCTGATATTCAGCTGGGCTTTGATGATGAGCGGATGAATCACTGCGCCTTGGTAGTGAGCAATACTGAAGTGATTGAGGCAGTGCTGAGTGGGGTGCGGCGCTTGTCGATTGACCGCTTCTTGCGCCGGCATCGGCGGCGCGGGCGGATTTTAGTTGCTCGTCCAGGTAGAGCGGATTTGATTGCTGGCAGTATCGCGGTGGCGGAAACATTTATTGGCTTTGCTTATAACCATAAGTTTGTTGCCAGCCCGGGCGAACTTTATTGCAGTGAACTGATTGTTGAAGCTTTTGAGCAGGCAGCTGGTGGTGAGGCATTATTCAAGCAATATGATTTGATGTTTGCGCCGGAAGGTGAACCGGTGCCTGAATATTGGGTTGAATATTATCGAAAATTTGATATGAACGTGCCAAGCGGCCAAGGAACGCATCCGGCGAGTTTGTCGTATGATGATTTTTTTACAGAACGTTATTGGTATTTAGAGGAGGCAAAATAGTGCAGGTAAAAAGTATAAGTCGGATTGCTATTGCGGTAGCGTTGTTAATTGTTGTGAGTGTGGTTGTGCCACCGATTCCATTGTTTTTATTACCGGTGCCGGTTACTTTGCAGACGGCAATGGTGTTGTTGATTGGATTGTTGCTTTCGCCGAATGAAGCCGGGTTTGCAGTGTTGCTTTATTTAATTTTAGGGACATTAGGTTTGCCGGTATTTGCCGGCGGTACCGGCGGGATTGCCATTGTGCTAGGGCCAACCGGTGGCTTTTTATTGGCAATGCCGATTGCTGCATTGGCAACCGCGATTATGCAGCGTTATTGGAATACCGATAATAAGTTTTATAAAGCAGCTATTGCCGGAATTGTTGCGACGGTAATAATCCATGTTTTAGGGATTGCGGTCTGGACGATTAGTTTGAATGTATCATTGTGGTCAGTAATTGTTAGTGATGCAGTATTCTTGCCAGGCGATATATTGAAGTTGATAATTGTCCTGCTGATCTGGTCACGACTGGCCCGATTGTCATTGTTTAAGTATAATTAAGTATAAAATATTATGCGGTACTTTTGTTTTATCGGTGTTTGTGATAAAATAGTACAGATGTAAATTATATTTTATAAATTGAAGGGAAGCATATATTATGGCTACTAAAAAACCTGTAATTCTAACAATTTTAGATGGTGTGGCATTGCGTGAAGAAACGCATGGTAACGCCTTTGCACAAGCAAACAAACCAAACTTTGATCGTTACTGGAATCAATATCCGCATGCAACATTGCGTGCGTCAGGAGAAGCAGTTGGTTTACCGGACGGACAAATGGGTAATTCGGAAGTCGGGCATTTAAATATCGGGGCTGGCCGCGTTGTTTATCAAAGCTTAACTTTGATAAACAAATCTATCAAAGATGGCGACTTTTTTGAAAACGAAATGCTGAATAAGGCGATTGACCAAGCAAAAGCAACCGGTAAGAAAGTTCATTTATTTGGGTTACTTTCTGATGGTGGCGTGCACTCACATATTAATCATATGTTTGCTGTGCTTGAACTGGCTGCGAAAAAAGATTTTAAAGATATCTATGTGCATGCATTTTTAGATGGTCGCGATGTTGCTCCTGATTCAGGAGTGAAATTTGTTGCTGACTTGCAAAATAAAATTGCTGAACTTGGCGTAGGTCATATTGCATCTGTTTCAGGACGTTACTATGCAATGGACCGCGATAAACGTTGGGATCGGGTTGAGTTAGCATATGATGCAGTTGTATTAGGTGAAGGTGAAACTATTACTGATCCGGTTCAATATGTAAAGGATTCTTATGCTAAAGATACTTATGATGAGTTTGTTTTACCGGGCGTTGTAGCTGGAGTAAACGGTAAAGTTGAAGATGGCGATTCAGTTATCTTTGCTAACTTCCGTCCTGACCGGGCCATTCAATTGTCATCAGTTTTAACAAATCCAAACTATGATTCATTCGTACCAAAATTCCGCCCAAGCAATTTAACATTCATTTGTATGATGAAATATGCTGATACAGTAAGCAACTATGAAGTAGCTTACACACCGCAAAAATTGGATAACGTATTTGGTGATGTAGTATCAAATGCTGGATTAAATCAATTACGTACTGCAGAAACTGAGAAATATCCTCATGTTACTTTCTTCTTCGATGGCGGTATTGAAAAAGAATTACCGGGAGCAACCCGTTTATTAATTAACTCGCCGAAAGTTGCTACTTATGACTTGCAACCGGAAATGAGCGCTTATGAATTAACGGACGCCGTGCTTGCGGAAATTAATAAAGATTATTTAGATGTTATCATCTTAAACTTCGCAAACTGCGATATGGTTGGTCATTCAGGAATGCTTGAGCCAACAATTAAAGCTGTTGAGGCAGTTGACGAGTGCTTAGGAAAAATCGTGGACCGCATTATTGAATTAGGCGGGGCAGCATTAATTACTGCTGACCACGGAAATTCAGATGAAGTATTAACTGACAGTGATCAGCCAATGACTGCGCATACTGCGCGTCCGGTACCGGTTATCCTTACCAAAGAAGGCGTAACTTTACGTACTGACGGAGCATTATGTGACTTGGCGCCAACTTTGCTTGACCTCTTACATGTTGACAAACCAGCAGAAATGACTGGCTCAACATTAATAGCGAAATAATTTTTACTTGAGAGAATTTGAAAAGCCCTTACTTAAAAGCAAGGGCTTTTTTATATGTAAAAACTTTTTAACAATATAGACTAAATGCGGTATATTTTGGTATAATATGTGTTTGGAGTTGAAAGGGTGGGTTCAATTATGAAGAAACGACTTCTGCACTGCTTATTAAGTTTCGCAGTGATAGCAATAATTTTTGCCGGTGTACAGGCACCGGTAGTAGCAGCACCGGATTTGAGTGTTGATTTGATTACTAATGCAAGCAACTACGCAACCGGGGTGACGGCGCCGAATACGAAAGTGGCGGCGTATAAGTATTATCCGGTTGCCAATGGTAAAACATATACTTATGAAGGTAAGCAGATACCTTTAGGTGATAAATCTTATTTAGAGTTAGGTTCGGCGTATAGCGATGTGGATGGAAAGTTTAGTATTCCGATCGGTTATCATATGGATTCGACTTTTATTAAGATAGCGGTTTTAAGTGAGAGTGACGAAGAGTTGACTTCGTATGAGCAGATGGTGCGTTATGCGCTGCCGCTTGATATTGATTATTCTGCTACCAGTGCGAAGGCCGGGTCCGTTTACGGAAGTGGCTATGAAGCCGGAAAAATGATAGATGGTGCTACTTCGACCCGCTGGGCGTCACGGAATAAGACGACTTGGATTGAAGTTTCTTTTGGCGCAGCGATGACTTTTGATACTTTGGTGTTGAATGAATATAAGGATAGTGGTGTGACCCGGATTACTGATTATACGATTTCGATTAATGAGGATGGAAGTTGGAAACAGATTGTTGAAGGACATACTAATATTCCTGAACGTTTGAATTTAGGGACTTCAGTAACAACGGATGCGCTCCGGATTGATATTTTGGCGGCTAATGCAGCCCCTTCTATTTATGAAATTGGTTTGGCTGACTCAAAACAGGTTTATTATGGCGAATATGAAGATATTGATGACATTTTGAATTGGATTAAAGAGAGTTCGTTTAATTTTTATTGGGATTCAATTAATCATGATAAGACTAGTCATGGGTACGGGTTGCCCGGTAGTGCACCTAATACATGGGCCAAAGAGGTTTGTGGTATTGGTGCTGTTGGTCATGCATTGAACTCGTTGATCATTGGTGCTGAGTATGAATATAAGTCTCGCGAAGAGATTGAGGAAGTTGTTCTGGGTATGATGAACGCTTTGTGGAATTATGCACCACAACAATTTGGTTTGTTCCGGGGTCAGTTCAGCACATGGAAGACTGATGAGAATGGAATGTTGCTACCATTAACTATGGGCGGCGGTGTCACCGGTCAGAAGACTGACTTTTCGACTTCGGACACCGGACAGGCAGTCGGTGGTATTTTGGCTGCCGGCGAATATTTTGGCGGTGAGATTCGTGAGCTTGCCAATAAAATTTATGAGCGCATGGATTTTGGAAAAGTAATTTGGCCGCATAAGAAAAGTGATGGTACATTTTATTATCAATATACGTCTTATAGTGAGAACTATCCGGGAAGATATCCTTCGGAAACTGATTTTCCGGGGATAACCGGAAATTTCCCGGATCAGTCAAACTATAACCTTAAAACTATGGGACTTGATAGATATTGGAATTGGGGCTTTAGTTCTGAAGCATTTAATGTTTATTTTTATGATGCTGCCAATCCGGCACATGATAATCCCTATGTTTATGATATGTTCTATAATGCTAAAAAAGGCGGCCAGGAATTGCCGGTGGTTACTTACACTGCCGATGATGGTACAGTAATGGGACCGGTTGTCAGTTTGTATGATGGTATTCACAATCTTTGGACCTTGAATCTGGACTTGCGTAATAAGGCGGATGAGCGCGGTATTAACTATATGCAAGAATTAACTAACTCATATTATATTACTCATCAATATGCAATGGATAAAACCGATGAATATCGAACCTTTAATGAGTTTTCATGGGGAACAACAGCAACCTCTGGTCCACTAGGTTATATGTATTGGGCTGGACAAGCACCAGGATTGCACTATGATGAAGAAGGCACGGTTGTGCCTTCAGTTGCCATTGGTTGTCTGCCGTTTACTCCGGATATCAGTTTGCCAACAATCGAGAATTACTATAAAAATTTTCCTTCGCTTTGGCATGAACGTTGGGGATTCTACTCGTCGTATAATATTGACCATAATTTTCCAGGGAGAAATATGCCATATTATTCCGCTGGCTATTTCTCAAGTTTAGAAAAAATGGTGCAGGCTCCGGCAGTTGAAAACTACCAGACCGGACTTATCTGGAAATATACAATGCGCAATGAAAATATTCAGCTAGGAATGGAACGATTGGGATTTTTGAGTACGGAACCAGTTAAAAACGTAACCGCAGTGGTTACTCCTGGTGATGGGCAATTGACCGTAGAGTTAACTGGAGTAGATGAAGTACTTGCTAATAACGATTATCAATTTATCTACGTATATGACGAAGCTGGTGATGGGCAATTGAGCCAACCGAATTGGAATCAGGGAAAGAAAGCTACACCTTTAACGGTTTGGAAAATGGTAAGAGCTACACATATAAAATTGTCAGAATGAAAAACGGTAGCCGCAGTGAGGAATTAATTGTGAACGGGACGCCGCAAGCAACGCCGACTGATGTTGAGGCGCCGATTATTAGTGCTAAACAAAATGTGCGCTACATTGTAGGATCAGCGGTTAGTACAGACCAGTTCTTAAGTGATATTGAAGCGCAGACAAATGATGGTAGCGCGATAACTGTTGACTTGAGTCCTGTTAATTGGAATGCGGCTGGTATCTATGAAGTAGAACTTAAAGCCACAGACGCTGCCGGGAACGTTGCAGCACCTTTAAAAGTACAGATAGAGTTGTATGAAGTATCTTCTGCCGCTGAAACAGAAGCGAATGCAATTAGTTCGGACACTAATAATAGTTCGAAGAATAATCAGGATTTACCGGCAACCGGTCAATCAATGGTTGAGCAATTAACAGTAGGAGCCGGCTTGATTGTAATTGTTGTCGCCATCGGATTTTTTAGAAACAAGAAACATAGATAGCACATAAAAAAAGTAAAAAGCATTCCTGATATCAGGAATGCTTTTTTATTATTTCTTTTCAGATTCTGAAAATCCCAAGAAATTATTGATAAAAGCTAGACAATTTGCAACTGGCGCCGCTATAATGATAACAAGTAATTTGAGCTTCAAGGTATTATCACTGTATTTGCCTGAGGCTCTTGCTGTATATTATAAGGAGGTTTTTTGTATGAAGTTTTTGGAGGAAAAGTTTATGCCCCTTGCAGCCAAATTGGCGGGGCAGCGTCATTTGTTGGCAATTCGTGATGCTTTTGTATCATTTATGCCGCTGACAATGGCGTCATCATTCGCGGTACTCATCAATTCAGTAATCCTAGGCCGTAACTGGTATCAATTAGGTAATGCTGAAGTTTATGGTCAGGCATTTGTTGATCAGGTTGACAACTTGCGAACGATTTTTAGCGCGATTAACGCCGGAACAATTGCTTTAATTGCATTGTTTGTGCCGATGGCGATTGCCTTTAACTTGGCGATGTCGCGAAAAGTGAAGAGCCCGTTAATTGTGGCTCTGGCTGTTGGTGGTGTGTTTGTAGCACTTTTACCATTGAGTTCGGTGTATACCGTACCGGCAACTGACACTGCGGCAGCAATTGATGTTGTCGTCAGCGGCTGGATTAACTCGGGAGCATTTTTAGGTGCAACGAACTTATTTACCTCATTATTGGTTGGAATCGTTTTTTCTGAGTTATTAATTTGGCTGATGGGATTTAAAAAGATTCAAATTAAAATGCCTGATGCGGTGCCGCCAATGGTCGCCGGTTCGTTTTCAGCAATGATTCCCATTGTGCTAGTTATATTTTTAGCTGGTATCATCAACTGGTTTTTTGCTAATTTTGGTCAATATTTTGGTCTGTTTGCGGCTGATAGTCTATCAGGCTTTATTCAAAAACTCCTGCAAGAGCCAATTTTGGCAGTTATGCAAGGCCAAGCGAGTGGTCCGATTATTGCCTTTGTTTATGTATTCTTAGTTGGTTTCTTCTGGGTATTCGGTATTCACGGCAGTGATGTGCTTGCTGGAGTATCAACACCAATATTTGGCGCAATGCAAATTCAAAACCAGGATTTATTTGCAATTACTCAAAATGCCTTTGATCCGGCGTTGGCAGATTTTACCAGCAGTTTCTTTTTTGTCTATGTATTTAATGGTGGCGCTGGCTTGACTCTGGCATTAATCCTAGCTGTTTTTATTTTCTCAAAGCGGGAAGATTATCGAACCATTGCATCATTATCTACAGCACCGGGAATTTTCAATATCAATGAGCCAATCATTTTTGGTATGCCGGTTGTCCTCAATCCGATTCTGGCAATTCCGTTTATCTTGGCACCGGTTGTGGCGATGATTCTGCCGTCGATTCTGACTCTGACCGGTATCTTGCCGAAAGTAGTTATTAATGTTCCATGGATTACTCCGGTAGGTTTAGGTGCCTTTTTGGCTACCGGTGGGAACTGGCTTGCGGGTATAGTTGCTATCATCAATGTGGGTATTGCTGCTCTGGTATATATCCCGTTTGTCATTGCCGCTAACAAGGAACAGGAATTAGAACGTGAAATACTTGAAGAGCAGAATGAATAGCCTCATGGGTGAATTGGGAACAGGGTTGTCGCTTGGCGGCACCCCTGTTCTTCTTTTCTAAATAATAAAGAATGAGACAAAAATTTCAAAAAAACTTGTAATCGGTTTCGCTTTATAATATAATGAGGGTACATTCGATAGGATTGTTACTGTAATGGTGTAGAATTACAGGCAAAACCTGAATTGATTGTTGTGAGTGGACTAACTGCATCCTTACATCATCAATTGAGGTCTTTTTATTTTTGTAGGATAAAGTATGGGTGGTGATATAAAAGGTGATTATTGAAAAAATTCTGAATAATAACGTTATTCTTACCACTAATGAACAAGGCAAAGAACTTGTTGTTATGGGACGCGGATTGGCTTTTCAGAAGAAGGTCGGTGACGCTGTCGAAGAAGAAAAAATTGAGAAAACTTTTTTTATGGAAACTGAAGAGCTTGTCGAAGGACTAGCGAAGATTTTAAGTGAAATGCCACTTGAATATCTAAAGGTTACATATGAAATTTTAGAATTAATCGAAGAATCACTGCAACTAAATCTTAATGATACCATCTACTTAACGTTAACCGACCACATTAGTTTTGCTATTTCCCGCTTTAAAAGCGGCATTCAGATGAAGAACCCCTTGCTTTGGGAGATTCGGAAGTTTTATCCCGATGAATACGAAGTAGGTGTGAAATCACTGGATATTATTGAGCGCCGACTGGGTATCCGACTTGACGAAGATGAGGCTGGATTCATCGCCTTACATATAGTTGGTCTGCGTTTGGATGGTCAGGAAGTAAAGCTAACGGTTGATATGACACGTATCGTCCATGATATTTTAAGTATAGTTTCATACCACTATGGTGTGACGCTGGATGAAGATTCACTAAACTACACTCGCTTCATCACGCATATTCAATACTTAGCACAACGCGTGCTGCGCAAAGAGGTGGCCGGATCAAATGATGAATTTTTCTTTGATCAGGTAGCGCATAAATATCCTGAAGCTTATACGTGTACGCAAAAAATTCAGATTTATTTGCAGAATACTTATAATGCAAATCTTACAAAAGACGAATTAGTATATCTGATTATACATATCTACCGGGTTACTGAACGTAATCCCGGCAGCATAACATCATAACTATTGATTCTGGATTGTTACTGGTAAAATCATATCGGGCAAAACCTAAATTGATAGTAAAATAAGCCAATAAGTTTTGGGTGCAAACCCTTTGCGATTTGTTGTTTTATTTTACTAGCTTTTTAGGTTTTTTATATTTTATTGAAAGGTGGTACTCAAAATGAAGTACGAACAATTAGCAAAAGACATTATCGAAAATGTCGGCGGCAAGGAGAATGTCATCAGCGTAGTACACTGTATTACACGTTTGCGTTTTAAGTTGAAAGACGAGAGCAAAGCAAATACAGATGTTCTTAAAGAAATGGATGGCGTTGTAACTGTCATGATCAGCGGCGGGCAATACCAAGTGGTTATTGGTAACCATGTTCCTGATGTTTATGCAGCGGTTATTGCTGTTGGTGGCTTCGGCACTGATGCGAGCGGTGATGTTGCTGGACCTAAAGGGAATTTATTTGATCGCTTCATCGACATGATCTCAGGAATTTTCGCGCCTACACTTGGTGTTTTGGCAGCGACCGGGATGATTAAAGGGTTCCTGGCATTGGCTGTGTTTATTGTTGGACAAATGTATGGTGCTGATGCATCCGCGGCCTTCCAAGTAAGTGGGACATATTTAATCTTGTATGCTATTGGTGATTCACTGTTTTATTTCTTCCCGATTTTCTTGGGATATACAGCTTCTAAAAAATTCGGTGGGAATATCTTTATTGGTATGGCTATCGGGGCAGCTCTTGTATATCCAAACATTGTTGCGGTTGGAAATGTGGAACAATTCCCAGTGTTATATACATTATTCACAGGCGTTCCTGTTATTGAGTCAAATATTCAAATTGACTTCTTTGGAATTCCGGTTATCTTAATGAGTTATGCTTCATCAGTAATTCCTATTATTATCGCTGCATGGTTTGCGAGTGTAGTAGAAAAATTTTGGAAAAAAATTATTCCTGATGTTATCAAAACGTTCATCGTACCGTTATTCACATTACTTATTGTTGTTCCGTTAACTTTCTTGATTATCGGACCAATCGCAACATGGGCAGGTAGCTTATTAGGTATGGTAACGATGTTTGTTTACAACTTAAGTCCGATTGTTGCCGGGTTATTCCTCGGTGGATTCTGGCAAGTATTCGTTATCTTCGGATTACACTGGGGCCTTATCCCGATCGCTATCAACAACTTGATGACTGCTGGTGCTGATCCAGTTCTATCTTTATCTTTTGCAGCATCATTTGCACAAATCGGGGCAGTCTTAGCGGTGTTTATTCGTACCAGAAAACAAAGTACAAAATCTTTGGCAATCCCAGCGTTTATCTCAGGAATTTTCGGAGTAACTGAACCGGCAATTTACGGGGTAACTTTACCATTGAAGCGACCATTTATTATGAGTTGTATTGGTGCTGCTGTTGGTGGAGCGATTATCGGTTTCTTCGGAACAAATGCATATACAATGGGTGGATTAGGTATCTTTGGATACTTTAACTTCATCCATCCGGTTGAAGGAATTAACGCTGGTGTTATTGGTGCATTACTCGGAACATTAGTTGGGTTTGTTCTTGCGTTTATCCTGACTTTAGTTGTTGGGTTTAAAGAAGAAGAAAAACCAGATAGTAAAGATGCAGCACGTCGTGAAGGTGAAACTTTAGTTGAACACGAAGTAGTTGTCAGCCCATTAAACGGCGAAGTAAAATTACTTGGTGAAATCAGTGACGAAGCATTTGCCAGCGGTGCGCTTGGTAAAGGTGTAGCTATTGAGCCGAGTGAAGGAAAACTTTATGCACCGGTTAGCGGCACAGTTACAGCATTATTCCCAACAGGCCACGCTGTGGGAATAACTTCAAAAGACGGTGCGGAAGTATTAATCCACATCGGTATGGATACAGTGCAATTAAATGGACAACACTTCACACAACACGTGAAACAAGGCGATGTTGTTGAAGTAGGACAATTGTTGGTGGAATTTGATATCGAGGCAATTAAAACGGCCGGATATTCATTGATCACACCAGTTGTAGTAACCAACGGTGACCAATACTTAGATGTATTAGTTACTGAAGAGAAAACTGTTAAAGTTGGCGATCGTTTAATTACTGTTGTTATTTAACATAATATAAAAGCGGCCGGAGTTGCTCCGGCCGCTTTTTTCTTTTTTCCTAAATAATAGTTTTAAGAAAATCATCGTATGCAGTTTTAAATGCTTCACGCGGAAAGCCCATGACGGTATCAAATTCGCCGTCAATTTTAGCAATGAGCGCTGGCGGCAAATCTTGGATACCGTAGCTGCCGGCTTTATCCATCGGTGAGCCACTAGCGATGTATTGGTCGATGAAGTCGTCATCAAATTGGTTGAAAGAGATGTTGGTGCATGCAGTGAAGCCATAACTTTGTTGGTTGTAGCGTAGAACTACGCCGGTGTAAACTGAGTGGGTGGTGCCAGAGAGTGCAGTCAGCATTCTGCAGGCATCGTGTTCATCTTTTGGTTTGCCGAATCGTTCGGCACCTAAGAACACCAAGGTATCCGCGCCAATAATGATGTGGTTAGGATATTGTTCAGCGACGGCCGCTGCTTTTTGGCTCGCGAGGTCTTGCACCAAGTCGCTTGGCGCAAGACCTGGCTTTTCAACCTCATCAACAGCGCTGTTGATAATTGTAAATGGAATGTTAGTTGTGGCTAATAATTCTTTGCGGCGGGGTGACCCGCTTGCTAATATAACTGGAATCATCGCATTTCCTCCTGAAATGTCTGGAATAGGTTTTCTATATTATATCATGAGAATAGCAAAAAATTCACAAGTTTGCCGAAGACCATATGGGCGTGCTATACTATCCATTGAAAAGAGGTGAATTTCCATGGCAATAAATGCAGAAGCGGTTTTACAGACCATCCATAAAAATCAAAAAATTAATTACCAGCAGATTTTGATGAAGATGATTGAATCTTGGCAGGCTGAGGAGATTCGGCCTAAACTTTTGATACATAGTTGTTGTGCTCCGTGTAGCACAACCGTTTTGGAATTTCTTGCCCAATATGCAGACATTACTATTTATTTTGCTAATTCAAATATTCATCCTGAAGTTGAATATCTGCACCGTAAGCAAGTGCAAGAGAAATTTGTCGGTGACTTTAATGCAGATACCGGTAGCAACGTGCAGTTTATGGCAGCTGATTATCAACCGAAAGATTTTTTTGAAAAAACCAAAGGGTATGAAGATGCACCTGAAGGTGGTGAACGGTGTCATATTTGCTACCAGATGCGTCTGGATTTAACCGCAATGAAGGCGAAAGAACTTGGCTTTGATTATTTTGCCAGCGCCTTGACTTTGAGTCCGATGAAGAATAGCCAGAAGATTAATGAAATTGGTTTGGAAATTCAAGAATTGTTTGATATGCAGTATCTGCCTTCTGATTTTAAAAAGAATAATGGCTATAAACGCTCAATTGAACTTTGTAAAATTTATGATGTCTATCGTCAATGCTACTGTGGCTGCGTGTTTGCATCAGAAGCCCAAAATGTGGACTTGAGCGAAATTATTAAAAATGCTAAAATAGCTTTAGAGCAAAACCAAGAACAGCAGTAAGCTGTTTAAGAATGGAGAGGTGAGCGAAAATGCAACCAGTACTTGTAAATACCGGAGAGCAAATTATGGAAATGTTGCTGATCGGAATCGGCATTGCAGCCGTTGCGATCATTCTGTTAATAATTCTTTTCGTTATGAGAAAAAAGAAGAAAAAAGATGATAAATAACTAGAAAAACTCCAAAATATCTGAAACAGAAGATATTGTTGGAGTTTTTTGGTGCAAAAGTTAAAGAAGTATAGTATAATAGATGACGTTAAGATTTAATTTAAAGGAGTGTTTCAAATGCCAACAATCGTTGATATTTATGCTCGCGAAGTCTTAGACTCACGCGGGAATCCAACAGTAGAAGTTGAAGTTACAACAGAAAGCGGTGCTTTCGGTCGTGCTTTAGTACCATCAGGAGCATCAACTGGAGAATATGAAGCAGTTGAACTTCGCGATGGCGACAAATCACGTTACTTAGGAAAAGGTGTTTTAAAAGCCGTTGCTAACGTAAATGATATTATTGCACCAGAAATCATTGGTTTCGATGTTACTGAACAAGTTGCAATTGACCGTACAATGATCGATTTAGACGGTACTGCTAACAAAGGTAAATTAGGAGCAAACGCTATTTTAGGTGTTTCATTGGCTGTTGCCCATGCTGCTGCTGACTTTGTTGGATTACCATTATACCAATACTTAGGTGGATTCAATGCAAAAGAATTACCAACTCCAATGATGAACATCATCAATGGTGGAGAGCATGCTGATAACAACATTGACTTCCAAGAGTTCATGATTTTACCAGTAGGAGCGCCAACGTTCCGTGAAGCTTTACGTATGGGTGCAGAAGTATTCCATAACTTAGCTGCAGTATTAAAATCAAAAGGTTTAAACACTGCTGTTGGTGATGAAGGTGGATTCGCGCCGAACTTAGGTTCAAACGAAGAAGCAATCACTGTTATCCTTGAAGCAATCAAAGCTGCAGGATATGAGCCAGGAAAAGACGTATACTTAGGAATGGACGTTGCTTCAAGCGAGTTCTTCAATAAAGAAACTAAAAAATATGTTCTTGCCGGTGAAGGTGGAAAAGAATTTACTTCAAGTGAATTAATCGGATTCTACGAAGAATTAGTAGACAAATACCCTATCTTAACTATCGAAGATGGTTTAGATGAAAATGATTGGGATGGATGGAAAGAAATGACTGACCGTCTTGGAGAAAAAATTCAATTAGTTGGTGACGATTTCTTCGTTACAAATACTGAACGTTTATCTGAAGGTATTGCTAAAGGAATGGCAAACTCAATCTTAATCAAAGTTAACCAAATTGGTACTTTGACTGAAACTTTTGAAGCTATCGAAATGGCTAAAAAAGCAGGATACACTGCAGTAGTATCTCACCGTTCAGGAGAAACTGAAGATTCAACAATCGCTGATATCGCAGTTGCTACTAACGCTGGTCAAATCAAAACTGGTTCTGCAAGCCGTACTGACCGTATTGCTAAATATAACCAATTACTTCGCATCGAAGATTTACTTGGAGATACAGCAGTATACAATGGTTTGCAATCATTTTATAACTTAAAAAATAAATAATTGTAGCAAACAAAAGAGCCAAGATTTATCTTGGCTCTTTTCTAATGGTCGCATATTGGATTGCAATCATTCTACGCCCCGATGAATGTGCGCATCGTAGATGCAATTGCATACATTCATGAGGAAGTGCCCTTGGGGTGCAATTTGAAAAATAAATAATTGTATATGAGAAAATGAAAAGGAGCGGTCCTTAAGACCGCTCCTTTTTTTATTTAACCCGTAATAACCAGACGACGCCAACAATATTGTTTTCCAGATCATAGCATTCATCCAGCTGGCTTTGCACATAGCCATCGAATAACGCGCTTTGCTCGGGGTGCAGTTTTTTAAGTTCATCAGCACGCTGTTTAATATTAGCGTTATCTTCATCGAACTCCAGATCTCCTTCATTTACTTTTTCATCAACAAGCTCAAGTCCGAGTTGTTCAAAAAGAGCTAGCCATTGTTCGCGAGTTAAGTAGTCCATTTGGTATGCGACATTCCCGCCTTCGTTATTTGCTGCCAGATAAGCTTCATCAATCAAAATATAGCCACCGGGTTTTACTGTTTGCTTCAGCTTTGGCAGCATTTCGGCCGGTGCGCCCAGCACCGCGCCAACCGCGCCGAATACAACGCAGTCATAATTGCGCTCGCGTTCAATTGACTGGTTAATATCTTCTGCAATAAAGGTACATAGTTCACTGACTTTGAATTCTTGCGCTTTAGACTTTGCATACTCTATAAATTCAGGAATGATGTCAATGCCGGTTACTTTTGCTGATAAAGTGCGGGCGAGGGCGACCGAGACCGCGCCTTTGCCACAACCGAGATCTAAGATTTGCATTCCTTCAAGTGAAGGGATGTTGGTTTGCAGGATTTCGCTCATTATTTGCGGTGAGCTGCCAAGTTCCCAAAAATCTTGCAATAGATATGGTAAGTATTGCAATAACTCGGTTGAAGTGGCGGTCAACGACTCAGCCAAACGTTCTTCTACTGATTTTTCCATTTTGCATTGCTCCATTCATTTTATGATACTTTTAAAATAGCATAAACGGCGCCGCCTGACAAGCGGCGCCGTTTATTAAATTTCTCCCCAAAAGATTGTTTGTTTTGCACTTTTGTACTATAATCAGAGGAGAGAAAATGAGAAAGTTGGGTTTATATGACAACGAAAGAGAAGATCGTTGCAGCAACGATGCAGTTACTTGCACAAAAGGGGTACAAGTCAACGACTACAAAAGAAATTGCAAGTGTTGCGGGAGTGAATGAGGTAACTTTGTTCCGGAATTTCGGAACAAAGAAGAATATTGTCATTCATGCAATTAAGTATGTGCCGAAAATGCGCCGGCTCGAAGAGTTGGCAACGTTATTTACCGGACAGTTGGTGCAGGATTTACAGACATTTATGGCAACGTATATTCAGTTCTTGGCTGATGATTATACCCAGGTGCTAATGAGTATCCGCGATGAAGAGATGTACGAGGAACTAAAACCATTATTGGTTGACCTGCCGATGCAGGTAAAACTGTCGTTGGTTAACTACTTTAATAAGATGCTGCGGTTGAATCAGATTAAGGCTGCTGATTATGAGCTGATTGCTGTGGAAATGATGGTGAGCTGCCTTGGTTTTGTGCAAGCGGATATCTATTATGGTGACAGCTGGATAGGAATTGACCGCGATACTTTTATTGCAAAACAAGTAAAACAGATTCAAAATCAACTCTAATGGAATCAATTGGAAAGAAAAGACTGAGCTGCTCAGTCTTTTCTTTTTTTGAAAATTCATAAAAACAGGGTTCGGTCATTGCAATAAATCCTAAAATTTGTTAAACTAGTGAAGAATAAAAATTAGTTGAGAGTTTAGAGGTGAATCATAGTGGAACAATTCCATTTTGAGCTATTACAGACAGGACAAATTATTGAAGGGACCGTGATTCAAGTTACCGACACATATGCTTATGTAGATGTGAATTATGTTACGGAAGCGACTTTGGCGTTAAGCGACTTTGCGATTAACCCACCAGCTTCTTTAAAAGAAGTGTTGCAAGTCGGCGATACTGTACAAGCAAAAGTTGTACGTGTTACAGATGAAGAAGTACGTTTATCACGCCGTGATATTGAAAGAGATGAAAACTGGAATCAATTGGAGGCTTTCTTCAATGCTGAGCAACCAATCGAAGTAACAATTCAAAAAGCGGTAAAAGGCGGAGTTGTTGCTGTAAGAAACGGAATTGATGTATTCATCCCGGCATCTCAAATTGCTTTAGAGCGAATTGAAGATTTAAATACAATGGTAGGCCAAACCCTTAAAACTGAAATTATTGAGTTTGACCGCCGCCGTCGTAAAGTTGTTGCCTCTGCACGTAAGTTACTTGCAAGCAGTGTTCGCGCAGAACGTGAAGAAGCCTTTGAACAAGTGTTTGAAGGAGATATGATTGAAGTTGAAATTACTGCAATTGTTGAAACTAAAGGTGCTCGTGCTAAATATGGTGTATTAGAAGTTTGGTTGCCAATGAGCGAAATTGACTACTTGCGTATTAAACAAGTAAGTGATGTATTAAGTGTAGGGCAAAAAATTGAAACTATTGTTATCGGTCGTGATGCAAAACGTTTACAATTAACTGTTTCATATAAAGCAACAAAACCATCACCATGGCAAGCGGCGATGGAAACAATCCACGTTGGAAACATTGTTGAAGGAAAAGTAGTTCGCATTGCAGACTTCGGAGCCTTCATCGAATTAGTTCCGGGTGTTGACGGATTATTGCACCGTTCAGAAGTATCTTACGATAGTAAAGCATCAGTTACTGATGTTGTGCATGCCGGTGAAGTAGTAAAAGTGAAAGTTATTCGTATCGACGAAAACAAAAAACAAATCGCTTTATCTATTAAACAATTAGAAGAAGATCCTTGGGTTCGTGCTGCTGATCAATTACAACTTGGTCAAATCGTAAAGGGAACAGTAGTAGTAGCTGAAGAAAAATATGCTTTGGTAAATGTATTGCCACATGTAGATGCAATTATTTACGACCGTGAACTTACTGATAAAGAGATTACTCACATGCGTGAAGCAATCGCTGAAGGTGAAGAATTGGAAGCAAAAATTATTGAGTTCCGTCCGGAACGTCACCGCTTAGTGTTGAGCGTGTTGCAAATTGCCCGTGACGAAGAAACTGATGCTTACAATAATTACAAAGAGCAAGCAAATGCCGATAAAGACCTCTCTTTAGGAGATTTATTGGGCGACGCGCTTGATGAATTGAAGAAATAATTAAAACCTGAACGTTGATATTTGACGTTCAGGTTTTCTTTAGTTGCTAAGGCTTTGAAAGGCGTGTTTCATAGCGAAACACGCTTTTCGTAGTTATTCCTAAAAGTCATTGACAAAAGCGGTATAAAATTATATTATATTAGATGGCATTATTTTTGCTACCACGTAGCCCCGTGAGAGTAAAAATACTATTAGGAGGAATCTATTATGCGTACATTCATGGCCAAAGGCACTGAAGTAGAGCGTAAATGGTATGTTGTCGACGCAGAAGGCAAAACGTTAGGTCGTTTAGCTTCTGAGGTTGCTGCGCTATTACGCGGTAAACATAAACCAATTTTTACACCTCATGTTGATTGCGGTGACAATGTTATTGTAATCAATGCAGGTAAGATCGTTTTAACAGGAAATAAACTTGACGGAAAACAATACTACAACCACAGTTTACATATCGGTGGACTTCGCACGCGTTCAGCTCGCGAAATGGTAGAAAAGTATCCAGTTGAAATGTTAGAACGTGCTATTAAAGGTATGTTACCTAAAAATACGCTTGGACGTCAAATGGGAATGAAGCTTCATGTATATGCTGGCGACACTCATCCACACCAAGCACAAAAACCAGAAAACTACGATTTACGTGGGTAATTAAAGGAGGAAACGAATCATGTCTCAAGTTCAATACTTAGGAACAGGACGTCGTAAAAGTTCGGTTGCTCGCGTACGTCTTATGAGCGGAACCGGAACTATTACAATCAATGGTCGCGATATTAATGAATTCTTACCATTAGAAACATTACGCGTTATTGTTCGTCAACCATTAGCAGCTACTGAAACTGTCGATAAATTCGACGTACATGTAAATGTGAATGGCGGCGGTTATACCGGACAAGCAGGAGCAATCCGTCACGGTATTGCACGTGCATTATTGGAAGTTAGTCCTGACTATCGTCCAGTGTTAAAAGCAGCAGGCTTCTTAACACGTGATGCTCGTATGAAAGAACGTAAAAAATACGGACTTAAAGGCGCACGTCGTGCACCACAGTTCTCAAAACGTTAATACTCAAAAAGACCAAGCTTTGGCTTGGTCTTTTTTTGTTCCAAAACTATATTAATTTTGCGGTAAAAATAAATGAGTAATTATTAAAATTCCCTTGGTTTAGCGTTGGAAAATCAAGGGAATTCGGAGTTTTAAAAAGAAAAAGAAAAAAAGTGCAAAAAAGGCTTGCATTGGCAATTAAATGGTGATAGAATATTTTCTTGTCGGCGCCTAAATGTTGGCTGTGAAAGTCTTCAAAAAAGTTTCACAAAAAGCATAAAAAGTGATTGACAGTAGGTGTAGGGATATGATACACTAAGAAAGTCGCTTCGGAGCGGCAG